>NZ_KB906221.1:127855-343486 GCF_000381225.1 Thioalkalivibrio sp. ALMg3
CAGCGGGCCGGGGTCGCGGCAGTCGGGCGTGTTTCTTGGGTACTTCTTTGCACGAGCAAAGAAGTACCTCGCGGTGCGCTCGCGAGAGAGCGCCTGGCAGGCGGCCGGACAGAAGCCACCGTAAACACCAGACGATTAACCAGGCCCGGCCATTCGGCTCGAGAAACCGCGACAGTCACCACTCGATCAGTCCTTTCCGGGCGCCCCGCCAAATGCATCGCGCAGCCAGCCACGCAGGGCATCGAAGCCATGTTCCGCCTGCTCCAACGGCGGCAGCATCCCCGACACGAAGCCGCGCGCCCGGAACGGCTCCAGTAATTCCGGATCGCCCGAGATCACGTGGACCGGTACCGCCCAGCTGGCGTCCTGACCGGTAATCAGCGCGGCCGCCGGGTGATCGCCCAGCATGAAAAACAGCGTTTCCTCATCGGCAAACCGGGCGGCGTAGGCCCCGGTCACCTCCAGCGAGTAGCGCACCGACTCCGCGTAGTACTCGCGCACGCGACCAAAGTCCCGCCACAGCGTCTCCGGCGCGGGCCCCTGGTCGGCCCACTGGTCAAAGATCGCGCCATCCCCGATCGCATCCCAGTCCTCCAGCACCGGCAGGATCGGCGTCCAGGGCGCATGCGAACTGACCAGCGCCAGCATCGCGAACACCGGGTCTTCCGACGTCGCGCGCACCTCGCGGTCGAAGAACGACCAGGTGTACTGGTCCGGCATCGTTACCCAGAAGAATGGCGGCCCGGCGTAGTCGAAGTCGTGCTTGCCCACCATCCGGTCCCAGCCGAACCACCGGCCCTCCGGCCAGTCAAGCTGGATCGCCGGCGCGAGCATGGCCGTGCGGTGGCCGGTCGTCTGGAAATCCTGCACCAGGGTATCGCGGGGCTCGGCCTGCAACGCGTCGTAGTGCCCGGCGTAGCGCACCTGCAGACCCGACAGCAGCGAGGCCTGCGCCAGCCAGGATTGCCCGCCGGCGATCGGCGCCTCCAGCACGCCGGTCACCACGTGCAGGCCCGCGGCGTCGAGATCGTCGCCGATCGACTCGAGTCCCGGCACGATCACGGGCGCATAGCGCTCGTCGAAAACGGCGGAGACGCCATAGGACTCCACCAGGCCCAGAATCACGTCGACCCCGGCAAGTCCCGGCAGCGGTTGTGCCCCGGCCTGCTCACGGCTTTGCTGCAGCCGCGCACGAAAGGCCCGGTTCTCCGCGATGGCGGCCTGCCCCGCCGCGATCTGCTGCTGCACCATCCCAGCCGCCGGCGCGACCGTTCCGGCGGGCGCCACGTCGCGCATGCCGGCGGCCGTACCCACCAGGCCAAGCGCCAGCAGCCCAACGGCAAGGGGCAGCGGCACCCGCCGCGCGCCTGCGGCACGGCTGCCCAGCGCATACAGCCCCCGAGCCGCTCCCCAGATCACCACGACCAGCCCGGCGATCAGGACGATGCCCAACAACACGGTGGCCACCCAGCCGAGATTCCCGGTCACCAACTGGTACACCGCATCCAGCAGTATCCAGTCCTGGATCAGGTTGAGCGGCCGGTTCAGACTGGCCCGGGTCAGGGCATCGAACAACGCCAACACCACCAGCGCCAGCAGGAGCCCGCCCGCCAGCCACGCCAACCCCCGCGCCAGCCGGCCCGACGGCAGAAGCGCGAACAGGCCCACCAGCAGCACGGCCTCCCAGGCCAACCAGTACGGTGCAAGCCCCGCGTAGCGCGGGAGTTCCAGACCCAGCAGCACCGCATTCAGCGCAACAAGGGTCAGCAGCAATCGCAGCATCGGCGCCCCGGAATCAGCGCCGAGCCGAACCGAAGGTCATTCGCTGCATCACGCCATCCCGACGCACGCGCCAGTGGAACAGCGCCACCGCAATATGGCCGAGCGCCAGGATCAGGATGGCCATCCCCAGCGCCTGGTGCCAGCCGAACAGGATCTCCGAAAGGGCTTCGTTTTCCGGGAACAAGCCCGGCAGGATCAACGGCCCCAGCTGGACCGGATAGCCCCCGGCCGCGGTCGCCCACCACCCGATCACCGGCATCACGATCAGCAGGACATAGAGCAGCCCGTGCACCACCTCCGAGCCAATCCGCTGCCAACGGGCAAGTGCCACCGCGTAGGGCGGCTTGCCATGACGCAGCCGCAGCCCGATGCGCACCAGCATCAGTGCCAGAATCAGCACCCCGAAGCTCTTGTGCCAGGTGTAAATGGTGTTGGTCGCATCCTCGCCGAAGCGCGCCTGCAACCCCTCGAAACCGAACCAGCCAATCGTCCCGCCGAGACTCAGCGCGCCCAGCACCAATACCGCCACCAGCCAGTGCACCACCCGCTGGCCCCGACTGTAGCGCGGCCAGACACCGGAATCGTTGGTTGTTTGCATGTCGAAGACCTCCTCGTCGCTTCCTTCCCAGCCTAGGGAAACACTGATCAATGTACACGCTCGCGCTCGAGTCGCTTTTGCGTGCGAACAAGGCGCGGTGACTGCCGTGCAGTCATTCTGCACAAGGGAACCGCAACGCCGTTCCCACGCAAAAGCGGCCGAGCCCCTGCATTCAATCGCTTGTGGGGTTGGTACCCCAGGCTCCCCGATCCTGCGTTGCGCCGCTTGTGGGTAGAACCACTACCCGCTGCGCGACGCGCCTGGTCCCGGGAAACCTGGGGTACCAACGCGAGTGTGTACATTGATCAGTGTTTCCCTAGCAGCCCGCTGCGACTGCGGAATGCCGCAAGTATCCCCAAGGCTGTTATCCGAATGGTCGTGTCGTGACGGTTCCACGCTAACCTTGCAAGGATGAACCACACACCCCGTCCCGCGCCTTTTCGACCTCAAGCGTTCGAACCCGGCGGTATCCGCTGCCTGACCTTCGACCTCGACGACACGCTGTGGCCGGTGATGCCGGTCATCCATCACGCCGAGGCACGCTTCTATGCCTGGCTTCGCGAGCAGGCGCCCGAGGTGTGCGAGCGCTTCGGTCCCGATGCCCTGATCCAGGCGCGCACGGCCTTCATGCGCGCGGCCCCCGACCACGAGCGCCACGACCTGACGCGGCTGCGCAAGCGCTGGCTGCGCGAACTGGCGGAGACCTGTGGCTGCTGCCCGGAGCGTCTGTCGGGTGAAGGCTTCCAGGTGTTCTGGGAGGCGCGCAACGAGGTCACGCCCTATCCCGAGGCCCAGAATGTGCTGGCAACCCTGGCACGCCACTTCCGCCTGGGCGCGATCAGTAACGGCAACGCCGATGTGTTCCGCACACCGCTCGGGCAACACTTCGACTTCGCCATCGCCGCCGGCGAGGCGGGCGCGGCCAAGCCCGATCCCGTGATCTTCCGCCAGGCCCGCGAACGGGCCGGGGTGGAGGCCGATGCCATCTTGCACGTCGGCGATGACAGCACGGCGGACGTCCTGGGGGCACTACAGGCCGGATTCCGCGCCGCCTGGTTCAACCCCGACTCGCTCCCCTGGGAACACGGTCACCCCCGCCCCTGCCTGACCCTCGGCCGCCTCGGCCAGCTGCCCCGGCAACTCGGCATGGAAGCCTGAGCCAACCCGGCCACGGTCCGGGATTGGCTTTGGTCCGCGATTCTTCCAAACTGCGCCCATGATCCCGACCGCCTCCCCGCGTCCATGAAGCTCCTGTGCGTGGGCGACATCCATCTGGGCCGACAGCCGTCGCGCATCCCGCCCGCGGTGGACGAGGCGCTCGGCATCGCAAACCTCGGCCCGGCCGCTGCGTGGCGCCGCAGCGTCGACTATGCCGTGGAACAAGGCATCGACGCAGTGCTGCTGGCCGGCGACGTGGTCGAACAGGAGGACGACTTCTACGAGGCTTACCGCGACCTGAGGGCGGGTGTCGAGCGCCTGACCCAGGCGGGCATCCGGGTACTCGGCGTCGCCGGCAACCATGACGTCCAGGTCCTGCCGCGGCTGGCCGAATCCCTGCCGGCCTTCGAGCTGCTGGGGGCCGGCGGGCAGTGGGACACCCGCGAGCTGCGCGGCCATGATGATCAGCGTGTACGGATTGCGGGCTGGTCGTTCCCCGAAGCGCGCGTAACCACCAGTCCGCTGGA
Organism: Thioalkalivibrio sp. ALMg3; assembly: GCF_000381225.1. Lineage (NCBI taxonomy): Bacteria > Pseudomonadati > Pseudomonadota > Gammaproteobacteria > Chromatiales > Ectothiorhodospiraceae > Thioalkalivibrio > Thioalkalivibrio sp. ALMg3. The sequence goes on from NZ_KB906221.1 coordinate 131,921, forward strand.
AGGCGATTTTCCCGCCCCCACAGACTGCCCCACCGTCGGGCTGCTGCACTGCGATCGTGACCAGTCCCGCAGCCCGCACGCCCCCGTGCGCAGCAGCGACCTGGAGGCCGCCCCGGTTGAGGCCTGGCTACTGGGCCACATCCACCGCCCCGATCCGCTCGCCGCGCCCCGACCGATGGGCTATCTGGGCTCCCTGACCGGCATGGATCCGGGCGAGCCCGGCCGCCATGGCCCCTGGTGTCTCGAAATCACCCCGGGCGGCGACCTCGCGATCGAACAGATTCCATTGGCACCGCTGTCCTGGCATACCCTCGAGATCGCCGTGGATGGCCTGCAGCAAGCGGGCGATATCCACCGTCGGGTGACCGAGGCACTGGGAGCCCTCCATGCCGAGCTGGAGACCTGGAGCCACAGGCCTGCGGCCGTCGGCTGCCGCCTGCGCTTGACCGGACGCAGCGATCAACGCCATGCGCTGGAGCGCAGCCTGTACGCCGACGACCCGCGCGCCACCCCGCAGGACCTCGGCGGCCGTTTGTATTTCGTCCATGACTGGCGCCTGGAGGCCCTGCCCGCCCTGGACCTGGCGGAACTCGCCGCGGGCAGCGATCCCGCCGCATTGCTGGCCCGCAAGCTCCAGTTGCTGCAAGGCCCGGACAACGCGGCCCGCCGCGAACTCCTGGAGAAGGCCCGGGGTCCGCTCGCCCAGGTGATTCATGACCCGCGTTATCGCGCCCTCGCCCCGGAGGGCCCGGATGACGAGGCGATCGCCCGCCACCTGGAAGCGGCCGCCCTGCACGCCCTTGACCGGCTGCTGCTCCAGCGCGAGAGCGAAGCGTGAGGGCCGCATGAGACTGGACTCACTGGATATCGTCCGTCTGCCGGGTATCCATCCGGGGTTCCGCCTGGATGCCCTGGGGCCCGGCGTGAACGTGGCCATCGGGCCCAACGCGTCCGGAAAATCGAGCCTGGTGCGCGCCTTGCGAGCCGCCCTGTATGCCCAGGAACTGCGCCAGACCGGAGTCCACATCGAGGCGACCTTCGTCGATGGCCAGGGCCCGTTACAGGCCCATCGGCTGGGGACCGACTTGTCCTGGTCCCGCAATGGCGAGCGCGTCGAGGCGCCCCCACTGCCGGATCATCGCTTCATCGATTGCTACACCCTGCGCATCGAGGATCTGCTGAACGCCGACCACGGCACCGAGCAGGAGATCGGCCTGCGCCTGGCCCGTGAACTGGCCGGTGGCTACGACCTGCCCGCCCTGCGCGACGATCCCGCACTAAGCCTGAAGACGACCCATGCCCGTAGCGAGTCCCAGGCGCTGACGGCTGCGGAACAGGAACTGCGCGAGCGGCGTCAGCAGCAACGCGGCCTGCAACACGACGAACAGCGCCTGACCGACCTGAAAGCGCAACGCCAGCAGACCCAGCGCGCTGCCCACGAGGCCGATCAGTACGCACGCGCCCTGGACCTGCTGGGGGCCCGACGCGAACACCGGGACCTGGAGAGCCGGATGGCGGCCTTGCCTCCCGGTCTGGACAGGCTGCGCGGCGACGAACTGCAACGCCTCGCCCCACTCCAGGACGAGTTGCGCCGCCTGGAACACGAACAACAACAGGCCCGCGAACGCCTGGAGGACGCCCGCCAGCGCCGCGAGGCAGCCGGACTGGCGGATCCCGAGCTGGATGCCGATCGCGTGGACGATCAACGCCCCGTGGTTCGCAGGCTGCTGGAGCTGGAGAGGGGGCTGGAGCAGACGACAAGGGAGCTGCACGCGGCCCAGGCAACACTGCGCCAGGCAACCGCAGAACTGGGGGGCACGCCAAAGGCGGTTCCGGACCTCGACCCCGCCACGCTCCACTCGGTGGAACAGTCCCTGGAGACCCTGCGTGGGCTGCAGGCCGGCATCGCGCAACGAGAAGACGAACTCGCCTCCCTGCCCCCGACTGAAGACACCCTGCCGACCCCCGACACACTGCGACGCGGCCGCGACGAGCTGCTGCACTGGCTGGGGTCCCCGCGCCCCACCCCCTGGACCGGCCTGCGCCGGGTCGCCGCCGGGATCGCCCTGCTCGCGGCGGGCGGCGCCATTGGCACTGCGGCGGTGCTGATACACCCCGCCTTCGCCCTACTCGCGCTCCCGGTCGCCTGGGGCACCTACATCGCCGCTCGCCCGGCGACCGACAGCATACCCCGCGAGGCTGCGAAGGCACGCTTCCGCGATACCGGTCTGGCGCTGCCCACGGAATGGGAGGCCGACGCGGTCCGCGAGCGCCTGACCCACCTGGAGCGCGAACTGGAAACTGCGGAGGGCGCCCGGCGAACGGCGGAGCGCCGCGCTCGACTCGAACGGGAACTGCAAGAGCGGCGCGCCGCCCGCGACCGGGAAGAGGGGCGCCTGAAAGACATTGCCCGGCAGGTCGGCTTCGACCCCGGCTGTATGGATGCCTCGCTGCAGCGCTGGATCCACCTGACCGCGAACCATGACCGGGCGCGCCAGGCCGTGAACACGGCCCGGGCAGAGCAGGAACGCCTGACAGCCGAGCTGGAGGCGACCCGGGCACCCGTCATGGCCTTTCTCGCCCAGTATGCCGTGGCCCCTCCGGACTCCGAGCCTTCGGCGGATACCCTGGCCCAGCACCTGGACCGTCTCGCCGCCCGGCTGCAGACGCGGGACACCGCGCAGCGGGAGGAGAAGGCCGCCCAGCGCGAACTCGAACGTCTGAAAGCCGACGCGGATCGCACGCGGGAGCAGATCGCCGCCCTGTACGCAGCGGCCGGCCTGGAGAATGGCGATGAATCGACCCTGCGCGAGAGGCTGCGCCTATGGCCCGACTGGCAGGAGCTAAGCGAGCAACTGGGTAATGTGCGCGAACGCGAACGCGAACGCCGCCGCCACCTCGAGGACCGCCCGGACTTGCTGGAGGCGGTCGAGGCCGATGCCGCGGAACCCCTGGAATCGCAACTTCAGACCCTGCGTGACCAGGCGGCGGAACGCGACCGGCTGAGCGAGGAGATCGCCCGCATCGAAGCGGCCATCGACCGCGCCGGCCATGAACGCCAGCTGGAAACCGCCCGCGCCCGCCGCGAACTCGCCCGCGACGCCCTGACCCAGCGACTCGACCAGGCCCTGTTCGCCACGGCCGGAAACTTCCTGCTGGACCAGGTCGAGATGGAACACGAACAGGCGGTGCAGCCCGCGGCCCTGCGCCAGGCCCGCGAGTGGTTCCGGCGCTTCACTCGCCATCACTACGAACTACAGTTCTCGCCCCATGCCTCGGCCCGGTTCAGCGCCCGCGAGACCGCCAGCGGGGCCACCCGCTCGCTCACCGAACTCTCCAGCGGGACGCGGATGCAGCTTCTGCTCGCCGTACGCATCGCCTTTGCGCTGGAGGCCGAACGCGGGCGCAGCGCGCTCCCGCTCATCCTCGACGAGGCGCTGGGCACGGCGGACCCGGACCGCTTCCGGGCGGTGGCCGAAAGCCTGCAGGCACTGGCCCACGAGGCCGGCCGCCAGGTCTTCTACCTGACCGCCCAGCCCGAAGACGCGCGTTACTGGCAGGCACAGGAGTCCAGCGTCGAGATCATCGACCTGGCCGCACGCCGCTGGGGACAGCAAGCGCTGGGTAGCCACGAGCAGCTGAGCCTTCCGGAAACCGAAGCGGTACCCGCCCCCGGCAGCGACGCGCCCGAGGACTACGCGCAGCGGATTGGGGGCATTCCCCTGATCGACCCCTGGCAGGATCCGGCCGGTATCCATCTGTTTCACCTGCTGCGAGACCGTCTGGAGCTGTTGCAGCGCCTGCTGGAGCTGGGGGTGGATCGCCTGGGCGCGCTGGAATCCCTGCTACAAGGCCCCGCCGGCTCCCTGCTGGCCCCCCCGGAATGCCAGACGCTGCAGGCCCGTAGTGAGGCCGCCCGCGCCTGGACTCGCGCCTGGCGCCAGGGTCGCGGCCGCCCGGTCGACCGCGAAGCCCTGGAGGCCTCCGAGGCCGTCAGTGCGACCTTCATCGACGCCGTCTCCGACCTGGCGAAGCAGCTGAACGGCAACGGCGAACAGCTCCTGCGCGAACTGGAGAACGGTACAGTCAAGCGCTTCCAGAGCAGTGCCCGCGAACGGCTGTCCGAATGGCTCACCGACAACGGCTATATCGACCCGAACACAATCCTGACCGAGACCGAGCTCGAACACCGCGTGATCGCGACCCTCAAACCGCACCATTCCACACCGGAGCGGGCCATCCGCGAAGGCCAGGCCCTGGCCCGCGCCCTGCAAGCCGGCTTGCACCCGCCCGCCTGAACCGCACGGGGACGAAAACGCCAGGCACCTCCTTGCCCTTCTTCGGGCGCTCGCCCCCACGGCGATGTTTCGGTGCTATTGTGGAGAGACAACGCTTCGTGACCCCGCCTCGCTGGCGACACCCCAATGGAGACCCTGCTGCCCTATGGCCAAACCGAACTACCAATACGAAAAGCGCCAGCGCGAGCTGAAGAAAGCCGCCAAGCAGGAAGAAAAACGCCAGCAGAAACGGGCACGCAATCAGCCGGATGACCCGTCCGGCGCCCCAGAGGACCCACCCCATGAAGACCATGGATCGTAAGCGCGACAGCAAGAAGAAGGCCGAAAAGACACTGATGGAGAAACGCACCGCCAAGGCGGAGAAGCGCAAACCCAAGATCTTTCTGCCCTGACCCACCCGTTTTGGAACGCACGACGCCGGCCTCCGGGGTTCCCCCAGGTCGGCGTCTTTCGTTTCGCCAACCCCGTACGCGCTTATGAAAATCCCCAAGATCCTCCAGCCGCTGATCGAAGACGGCGTCATTGATGCTGTCCTCGGGCAGCTGCAAAGCGGCAAGGAGGCGAACATCTACCTCGTCCGCAGCGGGGGTGCGACACGCTGTGCCAAGGCGTACAAGGAAGCCAAGCATCGCGGCTTCCACAAACTGGCCGAGTATCAGGAAGGCCGCAAGGTCCGCGGCAGCCGCGATGCGCGGGCCATGGCCCGACGTGGGCGTCACGGCCGCGAGGTCGAGGAGACGCAGTGGAAGAACGCGGAAGTCGAGGCGCTCTACCGCCTTGCCGACGCGGGCGTTCGAGTGCCCGTCCCCTACGGCGTATTCGACCGCGTCCTGTTGATGGAACTGGTGCTGGACGCCGACGGCAACACCGCGCCCCAGCTGCACGAAGTCGAGCTGGACCCCGAGACAGCACGCGAGTGGTTCGCATTCATGATCCGCCAGATCCAGCGCATGCTGTGCGCCGGCCTGATCCATGGCGACCTGTCCGAGTACAACGTGCTGGTGGACGCGCACGGACCCGTCATCATCGACCTCCCCCAGGCCGTCAACGCCGCCGGCAACAACAGCGCATTCCGCATGCTGCAGCGGGACGTGAACAACATGCGCACAACCTTCGGCCGCGCGGACCCCACGCTGCTGGAGACGCAATACGCCCACGAGATGTGGGACCTGTTCGCCAACGGTGACCTGACGCCGGAAACACCCCTGACGGGGCACTTTGTGCACAGCGAAGAGACCCCCGACGTGGATGGGGTGCTCGACGAGATCGAGGATGCGCGACTGGAGCACGAGGCCTTGCTGGCCGCCCTCGACCCGACCCACCCCGACAACCAATAGGCGACTGGGTGCGCGATCCCCGAACCGGGTCCTGACGGAAACGGAAGCTCCGCAACGATCCCTTCACCTGCGAGCTGGCTTCCGCGCAGGCAGGCGGTAGAAGCCCGCTTGCGCGTTACACGCGGGCCGTGCCCGAAAAAAAGGCGTCCACGCGGTCCAGGTCCTCGGGGGTATCCACGCCAGGCGGGTGCGCCTCGGCCCGGCGACCGACCTGGATCCAGGCCCCCATGTCCAGCGCGCGTAGCTGTTCCAGCTGCTCCAATTGCTCCAGCGGCGCGGGCCGCTCGGCACTCATGCGCCGCAGGAAGCCGGCGCGGTAGGCGTAGAGCCCCAGGTGCCGGATGGCATGGTCGACCGAGGGCGGCTGCCCCGCCCGGCGCGCCTCGCGGTCCCAGGGGATCGGGGCACGCGAGAAATACAGGGCCCGGCCGTTGCGGTCGGTCACCAGCTTCACCTGGTTGGGGTCGGCCAGATCCTCCGCGCAGCGGATCGGCACGCCCAGGGTGGCCATATCCGCTTGCGGGGTCTGTTCGAGCAGGGCCGCCAGGTCATTCAGCAGCGCCCCCGGGGTGAGCGGTTCGTCGCCCTGCAGGTTGACCACGATGGACTCGTCGCCCCAGCCCTCGGCGGCGGCCACAGCCGCGATGCGGTCGGTGCCGGAAGGGAGCGCGGGATCGGTCAGGAAGGCCTCGGCCCCGCACTGTCGGGCCACGTCCAGGATGCGTTCGTCATCCGCGGCGACGATCACACGGGTGGCGGCGCTCTCCTGCGCACGGCTGATCACATGCGCAATCAGCGGGCGCCCGGCCACCGCAGCCAGCGGCTTGTCCGGCAGACGGCTGGAGGCCATGCGTGCCGGGATCACCACAACGAAGCCCGTCATGCGGATGCTCAGGCCTCGCGCCAGCGTTCCTTCTCGTCCTCGGAGAGACTGCGCGCCTCGTCCTCCAGCATCACCGGGATGTCGTCCCGGATCGGATAGGCGAGACCGGCGGAGACGGAGATCAGCTCCTGATTCTCGCGATCGTACTTGAGCGGACCCTTGGTAACCGGGCAGACCAGAATATCGAGCAGACGCTTGTCCATGCATTACCCCAGGTGTTTGAGCCGACTGACCGTCTCCAGACGCGCGAGTAGCGCCGGCTCGAAAGTGGTTGGCAACCGGGCCGCGATCGGCCAGTACCAGTGATTATCCTGCGCAAACGACCGGCATTTTACGGCATCCTTCTCCGTCATCAGAACCGGCAACTCGTCATCGAAGCGGATCTGATGCGGCAGGAAACGATGGTGATCCGGAAACGGATGCCGAATGATACCGATCTTCGCCGCTTCCAGGGTGCGGAAGAAGCGCTCCGGATCCGCGATCCCGGCGATGGCGTGGGCATCGCGCCGCGCAAAGCGGTGGGGCTTGCGCGCCTCCTCCGCCCCGTCCACCCGCTGCAACCGACTGGACGGGACCAGTTCCATCGGGATCTCGCCGGGACCCGGCTCGCCACCGGTCACGATCACGAAATCGGCCCGTTCTCGGGCCCGCTTCGGCTCCCGCAACGGCCCCGCCGGCAGACAAAGCCCATTGCCGAAGCGGCGTCTCCCGTCGACCATCAGGATAGTGATATCGCGCGGCAGGCGGTGGTGCTGCATGCCGTCGTCGGCGATCACCACGTCCACACCCTGATCGGTCAGCGCCCGCGCCCCGCGCACCCGGTCGCGATCCACCTGCACCGGGACGCCCGTGCGCCGGGCGATCAGCAACGGCTCGTCACCCACCACCACCGGATCGGAATCGGCCGTCACCGCGATCCCGGCCACATCCCCACGCCCGCCATAGCCGCGACTGACAATGCCGGGGTGATAGCCAGCGGCGCGCAGGCGCTTGGCCAGCCACACCGTCATCGGTGTCTTCCCGCTGCCACCCAGGGTCAGATTGCCCACCACGATCACCGCGCGCGCCGGGATGGAGATATCGCGCCGCGCCTGCTCCTGCCGCTGACGGTTCCACTCGGCAAGCCCGGCGTAGGCCAACGACAACGGGAACATCGCCGCGGCGAACGGCCCGCGCTGGCTCCACTGATCCCACAACCGGGCGCTCAGCCACGCCTGAAACGACCCCATGACTACCAGTCCCAGACCTGCTGCAGAACAGCATCGAAATTGGCATCCACCTGGCGCCGCTCGTCCCAGAAGCGCCGCCGCGCCGCATCCCCCTGCTGACGCCGCGCGGCCGGGTCGGCGCTCAACCGCTGCCAGGCCTCCAGTACCGCGGTGGGTTCGCCCAGCACCGGGCAGGGCAACGCCGCCGCCGGGGCCTCGCCCAGGCTCACCGCCGCCCCGCCGGCCAGGCCCTGCCACAGGGCCTGGCGATCCGAGGCCGCGAGATGCACCGCATGGGCGGCACTGGCCGCAGCGGCAAACCAGCGTCGGTCATCCAGATGCAGGATAGTCCCTGGCGCCAACGTCGAACGATCCCAGGCCGAGACCGCCAGATCCGCGCCGGGCAGCCCGGCCTCGGTCGCATCCCCGCGCAGGCTCGCCAGCAGGATATCGCTCTGCCCCCGGCCAGAGGCCTGCCAGGCCGTGCGCCAGGCGGGCCACTGCTCCGACGTGCCGTGCCACCACCACAGGCGCTCCACGTTACCCCCGACCAATGCGCGCAGGACCACATCGGCCTGGGCCTCGACAAATCGCGCCTGCGGGTCGGCGGGCGCCAGTGCGGCTTCGAACGCGGCCTCCGGCCAAGCCTGCGCCCCGGCCGGATCGACCGGCCAGTGGCGCACGACCGGAGGCACCGCCCGGGTGGGCGGACCCGTATTGACCGCGATCACCGGGACCTCGGCCGCCTGCAGGAGATTCGTCGGGGCCTGGCCGCCGGCCAGCAGGATGCCATGGGGCTGAAAACGCTCGAGCACCCGGCGCACCACCCGCGGGCGATCACAGGGGCCATAGCCCACCCCCACCTTGCGAAACGGCTGCATGTGTCGTTCAAAGAGCTCCGGGTAGTCCTGCTCGAAGGTCAGGACGATGCGTACATCCTGGCGCTTGTCGCGCACCGCGCCGAGCAGTTCGATCCCCAGGCGCACCTCCTCGGGCGTGCCGCCGGCCTTGATCCAGACCAGCCGCCCCCGCTCGTCGGGTGGCGTCAGGAAGCCCCGACGGGCCCGCGCACGGTTCCCCTCACCGCGACGATAATCGCGCCAGGTCGCGCCCCAGACCGCAAACCGCCGAGCGCCGTAACCTCCTGCATCACCCCGCATCCCCCACCTCCTCGCGGAACTGGAGGCGGTGCAGGAGCGTGTAAACCCCGCCGAGGGCAATCAACTCGTCGTGCCGTCCGGTCTCGACCACACGGCCGTTATCCATCACCAGAATCCGGTCGGCGCCCTCGACAGTGGACAGACGGTGGGCAATCACCAGCGTGGTACGGGTGCTCACCAGTGCGTCCAGAGCGGCTTGCACCTGACGTTCGGATTCGTTGTCCAACGCCGAGGTCGCCTCGTCCAGGATCAGTATCGGTGCATCCCGAAGCAGCGCCCGGGCGATGGCCAGACGCTGGCGCTGGCCGCCGGACAGCCGTGTGCCATTCTCGCCGACCAGGGTCTGCATCCCCTCCGGCAGGCGATCGATGAACTCCAGCGCATGCGCCGCCCGGGCAGCCTCGCGGATCTCCGCCTCGCTCGCCTCGGGCCGCCCGTACGCGATATTGGCCGCGACTGTATCCGCAAAGAGGGTCACGTTCTGACCGACATAGGCGATCTGACGGCGCAGGTCGCGCAGACGGATCGTCTCGAGGTCGTGACCATCCAGCACAATGCGGCCCTCGGTCGGGTGATAGAAACGTGGCAGCAGGTTGACCAGGGTGGTCTTGCCACTGCCCGAGCGACCGACCAGCGCGACGTTCTCGCCCGGCTTCACCTCGAAGGAGACCGCCTTCAACACGTCCGGGCCTTCCGGACCGTAGCGAAAAGCGACGTCGTCGAACACCAGGTGCCCCTCGGCACGATCCAGCGGTACGTGCCCCGTGTCACGTTCCGGCGTCTCGTCCAGCACGGCGAAGATGTTCTGCCCGGCCGCGATCCCGCGCTGCAGGGTCGCGTTGATCATCGAAAGCCGGCGAATCGGGCTCAGCAACAACAGCATGGCGGTCAGAAATGACACGAAGGTGCCGGCAGTGACGGTGTCATCGCCGAAATCGGAGGTCGCCACCCAGATCACGAAAGCCAGTACTGCCGCCACCAGGAACTGGATGGTCGGGGTATAAGCGGCCTTGATACCCTCCATACGCATGTGCAGGCGGCGATTGCGCTCATTGATGTCCTCGAAGCGCTCGCGCTCGTAGGTCTCGCCACCGAAGATGCGCACCACCCGGTGGCCCTCGATCACCTCCTGCGTCACGTGCGTCACATCGCCCATGTTGTACTGCAGGCGATGCGAAATACGCCGGAAGTGCTTGGTCACCACCCGCACCAGAATGGCCATCACCGGCGCAATAACCAGGATCGTGAGGGTCAGGCTCGGGGTCAGCCAAAACATCCATGCCAGCAGCGCGATAATCGTCAGGGTGTCACGCACCAGGGTGCTGAAGCCGTCCGTGGCGGCCGTCGCAACCTGCTCCACGTTGTAGGTCACGCGTGAAATCAGCTCGCCGCTGCTCTGCTCCTGAAAGCGCTGCACCGGCATGTGCAACAGACGCTCGAACAGCTCCTCGCGCAGGCGCTTGACGACTTGCCGCCCGACGTAGCGCATCGCGTAGACCGAACCGAACTCGGCCACGCCCCGGATCAGAAACAAGCCGATCAGCACCACCGGAATCCACGGAATCAGCGGGTGTGAATCACCCTCGGCGAACGACTCGTCCATCAGCGGCTTCATCAGCGCGGCAAAGCCCGCTTCGGTCGCCGCCATGCCGAGCATCGCCACCGTCGCAATCGCCAGCAGCGGCCAGTAGACAAAGGCGTAGCCAAGCAGGCGGCGATAAACCGCCCAGCCGGAGTCGAGGTGCTGTGGGTGCGGGTCGTCAGTCGTCATCGGCGGCATCACCCAGGGTGGCGATGGAGACCGAGGTGATACCCAGGCGGCCGACGACATCCAGCGCGCGCACCACTGACTGGTGGGTGGCATTGGCGTCCGCGCGGATCAGCACCGGGTCGTCCTCGCGGCCCTCGCGGGCCTCGGACAACACGCGCTCCAGGGTCTCCGCGCGGCGGTTGATCAGTTCCTGGCCGTTGATGAAGTAGTTGCCGTTCGCGTCCACGATGATGTCGATCCACGCGCGCTCCACGGCCTCGGCCTCGCGGTCGGCCGAGGGCAGGGTCAGCTCGATGTCCGCGTGCTGATCGAACGTGGTGGAGACCATGAAGAAGATCAGCAGCAGGAACACCACATCGATCAACGGCGTCAGATTGACGCCGGGCTCTTCCTGCCGGCTTGGCGTACGGAAGTTCACGCCTTGGCCCCGCCCTCGACCGCACCGGCCTCGCGCTCGCCATGGATCACCTCGACCAGCTTGGTGGCCTCCTGCTCCATCTCCAGCACCAGTTCGTCAATGTGGCCACGGAAGTAGCGATGGAAGGCCAGCGCCGGGATGGCCACGCCGATCCCGGTCGCGGTGGTAATCAGGGCCTGCGAGATACCACCGGCCAGATCGCGCGGGCTGCCGACGCCGATCTCGGTGATCACGGTGAACACCTCGATCATCCCGACCACGGTGCCCAGCAGGCCCAGCAACGGGGTAATCATCGAGATCGTGCCCAGCGTGTTCATGTAGCGCTCGAGATCGTGGGCCACGCGACGTCCGGCCTCTTCGATGCTCTCCTGGGTGATCTGGCGGGCGCGGTCATGGGTCGCGAGACCCGCGGCCAGGATCGCCCCCAGCGGGGAACCCGCACGCAGACGCTGGATATCGTCCAGCTTGAGTCCCTGCGTACGCATCTGCTCCCACACCGAGGTCAGCAGGCGCGGCGGCACGACCCGCGAGCGGCGCAGCGTCCACAGCCGCTCCAGCACGATGGCCACGGCCAGTACGGAACACAGCAGGATCGGCAGCATCAGCCACCCACCCGCTTGTACGATCTCCAGCATGCAATTCCCCTAAAGTATCGAAGCGCGTCAGGCGCGCCGGAACACGGCCATGGATTCCACGTGCGCAGTGTGCGGGAACATGTCCATGATCCCCGCCCGCTCCAGGCGATAGCCATGATGATGCACCAGGCGCTCGGCGTCACGGGCGAGCGTGGCCGGGTTGCAGGACACATAGACCAGGCGTTCGATCCGCTGCGGCGCGAGCGCCTCGATCACCGCGGCCGCGCCGGTACGCGGCGGGTCCAGCAGCACCCGGTCGAAGTCCTCGCGCAACCAGGCGGCGCTCTTCAACGCCTCGACATCGTCCAGGTCTGCGCGCTCGTAGCGGGTATTGGCGATGCCCTGGTCACGGGCATTCGCACGCGCCCGCGCCAGCATCGCGTCGTCCACCTCGACGCCGACCACTTCGCCCTCGGTCACGGTCCGTGCCAGCGGCAGGGTAAAGTTGCCCAGCCCGCAGAACAGGTCCAGCACGCGCTGTCCCGGTTGCAGGTCCAGCGCCTCCAGGGCCTGCGGTACCATCTTGCGGTTGATCTGCGCGTGCACCTGGATGAAATCGGTCGGCATGAAGGGCACCGACACGCCGGAGTCCGGATGGCGGTAGATCAGCGGCTCGATCGGCCCGGCCAGCGGCTCCACCGTGTCCGCCCCGCCCGGCTGCAGATACACCTGGATGCCCTCGGCCTCGGCCCAGTCGGACAGGCGCTCGGTATCCGCCTGCGACAACGGATCGAGGTTGCGGAAGATCAACGCCACGCGCTCGTCGTCATCCACCGCGACCTCGATCTGCGGCAGGCGGTCGCGCGCCTCCAGCCCGTCCATCAATTCGCGCAGCGCCTGGATACGCCCACCCACTGCCGGGTGCAGCACCTCGCAGTGGGTCATCTGGGCGAGATACGGGCTGCCGCGCTCGCGAAAGCCGACCAGCACCCCGCCCTTCTTCGGCACGTGCTTGGCGCCCAGCCGCGCAGTGCGGCGATAACCCAGGGTGTCGGCGGTCAGCGGCTCGAAGCGCGCCTCCGGCGTCACGTGGCCGATGCGTTCCAGCGCGTCGAACAGGGCCTGTTCCTTGATTTCACGCTGGGTCTCGACCGAGGCGTGCTGCAGCTTGCAGCCACCGCAAAGGCCGAAGAACTCGCAGGGCGGCTCGACCCGGCCCGCGGCCGGCTCCAGCACCTCGACCACCTCGGCCGTGTCGAATCGGCGCTTGCGCCCGGTCTGCACCGCCATCACGCGCTCGCCCTTCAGCACGCCGTGGATGAAGCAGGCCTTGCCCTCGCGACGGATCACGCCCTGGCCGTCCAGGGTGACCTCCTCGATCCGGGCCTCGAACGGGGTCTTGTCGATGCGTGCCATCAGGTGTCGGTCCCGGCAGGCTGCCAGGCGTCGAGGAATTCACGGTGGTGCGCCGCACCACTGCCCTCCAGGTACTCGGCCAGTTGCTGTTGCCGGCTGGCCAGGGCGGCGTCGGTCAGGTTGCCGCGCATGTATTCGAAGCGCAGCCAGACCAGGTAGGTGTTCAGCACATCGTGCTCGACATAGTCGTGGATCTCGGCCTGACGCCCGTCGCGCCAGGCCGGCCAGACCTTCGAGCCATCCATGCCCAGCTTGCCGGGGAAGCCGAGCAGGCTGGCCATCATGTCGAGGCTGGTGACCGCGCGGCCCTGGAAGCCCGCCAGCACGTCCATCAGATCCACATGGCGCCAGTGGAAGCGCGACAGGTAGTTGTTGTAGCGAAACTCGCGGTCGTCGTTGCCCTGCTCCCAGTAGCGCGGGGCCTGCACGCCGTTGACCAGCGCGCGGTAATGCAGCACCGGGAGGTCGAAGCCGCCGCCGTTCCAGCTAACGAGCTGTGGCGTGCGCTTGTCGATCACGTCAAAGAACTGCCGCAGCAGTTCGGCCTCGGAGGGCGTCTGGCCGTCCTCGCCCTCGCGGCCGAAGGCGGAGAGCTTCAGCGCATCGCCGCCCTGATAGAGCACGCCGATCGACACGATGCGATGCAGCGGATGCTTGAGGAACTCGGAGCCGGTCTGGGCACGGCGCAGCGCGAACATCGCCTCGGCGACCTCGTGATCGCTCAGCCCCTCGAAGTCGTGCAGACGGCGCGCGCCCTCGATGTCCGGGACCGTCTCGAGATCAAAGATCAGGACCGGGGCACTCATGCGGGGAACACGCCGGTGGAGATGTAGCGGTCGCCGCGGTCACAGATGATCGCGACGAAGGTCCCACCCTCGGTCTGCGCCGCCAGCTTCAACGCCGCGGCCACCGAACCACCGGAGGAGACCCCGGCGAAGATGCCTTCTTCACTCGCCAGCCGGTGCATGGTCTCCTCTGCCTCCTCCTGGGTCACGTCCACGGTCTGGTCCACCCGCGAGGCCTCGAAGATGGTCGGCAGATAGGCCTCCGGCCAGCGCCGGATGCCGGGGATGGACGCCCCCTCGGCCGGCTGCACGCCGACGATCTGCACCTCCGGATCGCGCTCCTTGAGATAGCGCGACACGCCCATGATGGTGCCGGTGGTCCCCATCGCGGAGACGAAGTGGGTCACCGTGCCCTCGGTGTCGCGCCAGATCTCCGGCCCGGTGCCGATGTAATGCGCATCCGGGTTGTCGGGGTTGCCGAACTGGTTCAGCACCCGGCCCTTGCCCTCGGCCTCTAAGCGATCCGCCAGGTCACGCGCGCCCTCCATGCTCTCCTCGCGCGAGACCAGTACCAGCTCGGCCCCAAATGCCTTCATCGAGGCGCGGCGCTCGGCCGACATGTTGTCCGGCATCACCAGGATCATGCGGTAGCCCTTCATCGCCGCGACCATCGCCAGCGCAATGCCGGTATTGCCGCTGGTCGCCTCGATCAGGGTGTCGCCAGGCTCAATGTCGCCACGGCGCTCGGCCGCCTGGATCATGTTCAGCGCGGGCCGGTCCTTGACCGAACCGGCGGGGTTGTTGCCCTCGAGCTTCACCAGCACGGTGGACGGCAGGTCTGCCGCCATGCGCTGCAGGCGCACCAGCGGCGTATTGCCGACAAAGTGCTCGAGGGTCGGGAAGGATTCCGGATGCAGGCGTTTCTTCATGCGCGCAGAGTATAACGATCGGACCCGATCCATGCCCATGCATGCTCGCCCCGTCATCGCGAGCCTCCGCAGGGACCAGTGTTTTTCAGTGCACCGTCATCGCGAGGAACGAAGCGACGCGGCGGTCCCCCTCTGAAACCACCGGATTCCGACGGCGTGCGGCATTCCAGAGATTGCCACGGCCCCTCCGGGGCCTCGCAATGACGGGTAGTCGTATGGGTCATTGCGAGGAGCGCACCGACGCGGCCATCCGTCCGAAAGACCCATGGGACTCGGGGACTTGGCGAACGATCGCCACGGGCACTGGCAATGATGGTGTGCGGAACGATCTCGGTGGCACCCCCACGGAGGCCCTCGCAACGACACCCCATTCTGCCTAAGCTAGAGCCATGCTCGTATTGCTCGAATACCTGATCGTCACTTTCCTCGCGGTGTTCGTCATCGTGAATCCACTGACGACCGCGTTCATCTTCACCGCAATGCTGCCGCGCGCCTCCGAGGAGAAGCGCCGCTCCACCGCCCTGCGCTCGGTCAAGGTCGCCACGGCCCTGCTGTTCGCCTTTGCACTGCTGGGCGGGGTGATCTTCCAGCTGTTCGGGATCACGCTGGCGGCGTTCCGCATCGCCGGCGGCATCATCCTGTTCGGCATCGCGATCGGCATGATCCGGCAGAAGGCGGCCAGCGAGCGTGAGACCGCCGAGGAGGTGAAGGCCGACAAGGGGCAGGTGACCGAGGACATCTCGGTCATCCCGCTGGCCATCCCGTTCATGAGCGGGCCCGGGGCGATTGCGACGGTCATGATCCTGACCAGCGAGGCCCCCACCATCTATCACCTGGTCCTCGTGTTCCTGGCGGTGCTGGCCTGCATGGTCGCGTGCTACTACGCGATGGTCCATTCGCGCTATCTGGTGAAATTCCTCGGGGATACCGGCAAGGACATCCTGACCAAGGTGTTCGGTCTGATTCTCGCGGTCCTGGCCGTGCAGTTCGTGATCAACGGGGTCAGCGACGCCGCCGTCGGCTTCCTGCTGGATACCCAGATGCTCGACGGGACCGAGATCGAGGACCCGCGCCTGCCGCCGCGCGAAAACGATTGAGCCGGCGCGCCGGCTATCCCTTCGCCCCGGAGACCCAGGCGCGCAGGGTCGCGATATCCACCACCGAGCCTTCCAGTGCCGGACCGGCCAGGACCGTCGCGGGCTGATCCGCCTCACCGAACCCGTCCAGCACGGCCAAGGCGCCATCAAACGCCTGCTCGCGGGTGTAGTCGTTCGTCGTGACCACGACCTCCAGCCCCGCCCCGCGGGCGGAACGCACGCCGTTGTCGGAGTCCTCCAGGGCCAGGCAGGCCTCCGCCGGCAGGTTCATCGCCTCCAGTGCATGGGTAAAGATATCCGGAGCCGGCTTCTTGGCCGGCACGATGTCGCCGGCGGAGATCACCTCGAAGCGGTACGGGCCCTCGCTTCCGAGCGTGGCCTCCAGCAGGGCCGTGACGTTCTCGGGTGTGGTGGTCGTGGCGATCGCCAGGCGCAGACCCTCGGCCTCCGCTTCGTCCAGCAGCCGCCGCACCCCCGGCCGCAGCGGGATCGCGCCGGTCTCCAGCAGGGCCACGTAGTGCCGCGTCTTGGCCGCATGCAGCTCGCGAATACGCGCATCGATCCCCGGCTCGTTCAGGACCTCGGGATGGTCCTCGGACAGGTACTGGCGGATGCGTTCCTTGCCGCCGGTCACGCGCAGCAACTCGCCGTAGCGCGCGATGCTCCAGTCCCAGTCCAGGCCCGCATCCGCGAACGCCTTGTTGAAGGCGACGCGATGACCGTCGCGTTCAGTGTCCGCCAATGTGCCGTCCACATCGAAAATCAGCGCCTGCAATTCCGTCATCCCGTTATTTCCGCCTTTTCCCGTATCTCGCTGAAAAACCGGCCGCGAGCCGGCACATTCCCGGCATCCAGCCGAGACCAGGCACCAACAGTCATGGCACGGGACTTGCCCGGCCCGCCCGACTCTGGTACTAAGTGCGCCTCATTTTTCCAGCCGGAGAAAGCCCGCATGGCTGCTGACGAAAAGACCGACAAGCCCTCCACCCAGCACATGGTCGCCGGGGGCATTGCGCCCTACGAGCCGAAGCCGGACGAAGATTACATGAATCCGGATCAGCTCGAGCATTTCCGCAGCCTGCTGCGGGCATGGCGCCAGGAGCTGGCCGAGGAAGTCGATCGCACCGTGGGGCACATGCGCCAGGACGCGTCCAACTTTGCCGATCCGGCCGACCGCGCCACCCAGGAAGAGGAGTTCGGCCTGGAACTGCGCTCCCGCGACCGCGAACGCAAGCTGTCGAAGAAGATCAACGAGGCGTTGCGCAAGATCGACACCCACGATTACGGCTACTGCGAGACCTGCGGCGTGGAGATCGGCATTCGCCGCCTGGAGGCCCGCCCGACGGCCACCATGTGCATCGACTGCAAGCAGCTCGACGAGATCAAGGAAAAGCAGCGCGCCTGATCCCGGCCGGGCCGTGACGGTCACGCCCGAACGGATTACCCGGGCCGACCGCTATGTCGGCCGGTTTGCCCCTACCCCTTCCGGCCCGCTGCACGCGGGCTCCCTGCTGGCCGCCGTCATCTCCTGGCTCGATGCCCGGAGTACCGACGGCCGCTGGCATCTGCGAATCGACGATATCGACGCCCCCCGGGTTCGCCCGGGGGCGGCCGATGCCATTTTCCATGCCCTCGAGGCCTTCGCCCTGGTCTGGGATGGCCCCGTTACCTGGCAAAGCCAACGCGGTCCCGCCTATCAGCGCGCCCTGGACACCCTGTTGACGTCGCACCTGGCTTTCCCCTGCGGCTGTACCCGCAAGGACCTGGCCGCGCGCGGGCGGCCGGGCTGGGAAGGGCCGATCTATCCAGGGACCTGTCGCCACGGCCTGCCGCCCGAACGCGAGCCACGGGCCGTGCGTGCCCGGGCGACCACTCGCTACTGGACGATCGCGGATCGCTTTCTGGGTACGGTCGCCTTCGATCTGGAGGCACTCGGAAGCGACTTCGTGATCCGCCGTGCGGATGGCATCGTCGCCTACCAGCTCGCCACCGTGGTGGACGACCTGGACCTGGGCGTAACCCGCGTGGTGCGCGGGATCGACCTGCTCGGCTCCACCCCGCGCCAGATGCAACTCTACGAGGCGCTGGGCGCCACTCCACCGGCCTATGCCCACCACCCGGTCCTTGTCGCGCCCGGCGGCGACAAGCTGGCCAAGGCCACCGGAGCCGAGGGCATCCACGCGGATACCGCCCGGCGGCAGCTGGCCGACACCCTGACGGTGATCGGCCTGGCCCCGGGCGACGCCCAGGCACCCGACGCACCGGAGGCCCAGCTGGCCGAAGCCCTGGAGCGCCTGCAGGGACACACCCTCGGCGACCACCTGCCATTGCCGGCGGCACTGCCCGGGGCCGCGCGCGCGGTGTAGACTCGCCGCATGCTCTCCACCCGCGCGCCAACCCGGACGGCCCCGCAGGATCGCTCGCCCGCGCACCGCAAGGTGCTTGCGAGCGGCTGACGATGGACGCCCCTCGCGCCATCCTGATCGCCCTGCTGGGCGCATTGCTGTTTCTGAGCCCGCTGGTCCTCTGGGTTGCCTACCTGAGTCCTGCCTGGTGGTGGCCCTTCACGGCCTGGGCGCTGTTCGTCGTAGCCATCGCGGCACTGAGCCGGAGCGGGCGCCGTGACCCTTAGCCTGGGTCTGATCTACGCGGTCGGGGTGGCCTACCTCGCCCTGCTATTCGGCATAGCGTTCCTGGCCGACCGCGTCCCCCGAGTAGGCCGACTGGCGGCCAATGGCTGGGTGTTCAGTCTGTCGCTGGGGGTATACGCAACGTCCTGGACCTTCTACGGCAACCTTGGTTTCCTCGCCGACCAGGGCTACCTGTACCTGACCATCTACCTCGGCGTGACCCTGGCCTTCGCCGCCACCCCCTGGCTGCTGCGCCCCCTCCTGCGCCTGACCCGCGAGCAGCAGCTGACCTCGCTGGCCGACCTGTTCGCCTTTCGCTACCGCAGCCGCTTCACCGGGCCCGTGGTCGCCCTGTTCATGCTCGCCGGGGTACTCCCGTACATCGCGCTACAGATCAAGGCCGTGGCCGAGTCCGCCGCCGTGCTGACCGCGGAGACCCCGCCGCATCTGCTCGCCCTGACCTTCAGCGGCACCATCGCGCTGTTCGCGATCCTGTTCGGCGCCCGCCACATCGCCCCGCGCGAAAAGCACGCCGGTCTGGTGCTGGCCATCGCCTTCGAGTCCATCGTCAAGCTGCTCGCCATCCTCGTGATTGCCGCCGTGGCGCTGTACGCCGTGTTCGGCGGCCTCGGCGGGCTGAACGACTGGCTGGCCGCCCATCCCGAGGCGGTCGATGCGCTGTACGAGCCGGTGCGCCAGGGCGGCTGGTTCGCGATGATGATCCTGGCCTTCGCGGCCGCCTTCCTGCTGCCACGCCAGTTCCACATGCTGTTCACCGAGAACATCAACCCGCAGGCACTGAACACCGCGGCCTGGGCGTTCCCCGCATTCCTGCTGCTGCTGAACCTGCCGATGCCGGTGCTCTACTGGGCCGGGGAGGCAGCCGGGCTTGGCATCTCGCCCAACTATTACGCCATCGGCATCGCCGGGCTGCTGGAGTCGCCCAGCCTCGCCCTGCTGGTCTTCATCGGTGGGTTGTCCGCCGCCAGCGCGATGATGATCGTGACCACCCTGGCGCTCGCCCATATGGGCACCAACTACCTCTCGCCACTGACCCGACTGCACGAAGAGGAGCGCAGCGCCAACCTCTACACCCGCCTGCTTTGGGGGCGGCGCATCTGGATCGTGTTCATCATCGGGCTCGGCTATGCCTTCTACGGCCTGCTGCAGGTCGTCGAGGGCCTGGCGCAGCTGGGGCTGATCTCGTTTGCTGCGGTGGCGCAACTTCTGCCGGGCCTGATCGGCCTGATGCTGTGGAAACAGGCGACCCGGGTCGGATTTCTCTTGGGCCTAGGAGCCGGGATTGCCGGCTGGGCGTTCACCCTCGTCATGCCTTTGCTGTCGGATGCCGGGATCGCGACCGCCCTGCCCGACCCGCAACGCCTCTTGCACGCGGAGATGCTGGACCCGTGGACCTTTGCGCTGATGCTGAGCCTGGGCGTCAACGCGGTCCTGTTCGTCGTCGGCTCGCTGCTGACCCGGCCCAACCCCGAGGAGGCCGAGGCCGGCCGGGCCTGCTGCCCCAACGAATCCACCGCCCCCGGCGCGGGCCTGCCGCTGGCGGGCGACGTCACCGAGATGGAGACCGCGCTGGCGGCCACCCTGGGCCCGGGCACCGCGCGCCACGAGGTCCAGCGCGCCCTGGATGATCTCGGCCTGCCACGCCATACGCGGTCGCGCGGCGATCTGCGCCACCTCCGCGAGCGCATCGAGCGCAATCTCTCCGGCCTGCTGGGGCCGGTACTGGCTCGCATGATCGTCGACCAGCACCTGCGCCTGGATGCCGCCGGGCGCCACACCCTGAGCGAAAGCCTGCGGCGGATCGAGGAACAGCTGGAGACCCGCCCCTTGCCGCTGTCCGGCCTGGCGGCCGAGCTGGACGCCCTGCGCCGCTTTCATCGCCAGATCCTGCACGAGCTCCCGCTGGGGGTAGCCAGCCTTACCAATACCGGCGAGATCACCGGCTGGAACCAGGCCCTGGCGCAGCTCACGCAGGTCGCCACGGAAGACGCCGTGGGCCAGAACATCCGCCAGCTCGACAGCCCCTGGAGCGGCCTGCTGACCGCCTTCCTGGAGAGCCCGGACCGCCAGTGGTACAAGCTGAACGTGGATCTGCCCACCGGCAACCGCCGCCTGAACCTGCACCGCTCCGAACTGCAGGATGCCCAGGGTCAAGTGGAAGGCCGCGTGGTCCTGATCGAGGACGTGACCGAACGCGCCCAGCTCGAGTCCGAGATCGCCCACGGCGATCGCCTGGCCTCCATCGGCCGCTTTGCCGCCGGGGTCGCGCACGAGATCGGCAACCCACTGACCGGTATCGCCTCGCTGGCGCAGACCCTGCCCCTCGAGGACGACCCGCAGGAGATCCACGGCATCGCCGACGACATCCTCGCCCAGACACGGCGCATCAACGCCATCGTGCAGTCGCTGATCACCTTTGCCCACGCCGACGAAGGCCCATCGGCCGGACACTTCGAGACCATCGCACTGGACGAGCTCGTGGCCGAGGCCATCCGCCTGATGCGCCTGGCCGGGCGCAACGACCTGCAATTCACGACCTCGGGTCTCGCGGGGCTGCACGTCCGCGGCTCGCATGCCACGCTGTTGCAGGTGTTCATCAACCTGCTGACCAACGCCGAGCAGGCCTCGCCCGAAAACGCCACCGTCGCCATCGCGGCCCGACTCCACGGACGGCATGTTCAGGTCACCATCGACGACGCCGGCCCCGGAATCGACGCATCCAGCCTGGAACGGCTGTTCGAGCCGTTCTTCACCACCAAGCCGGCCGGCCAGGGCACCGGCCTGGGGCTGCCAGTGGCCTACAGCATCGTGCGCGACCACGGTGGTACCCTGATGGCCGCCAACCGCCCCGAGGGCGGTGCTCGATTCCTGCTGACTCTGCCACGCGACGACTCATGACCCGCATCCTGCTCGTTGACGACGAAGCCCCGATCCGCCGCGCCGTGCGGCGGTTCCTGGAGCATCACGGCTTCGAGGTCGGCGTGGCCGAAAACCTGGCCGAGGCGCGGGCGCTGGCAGCCGCCGATCCCTACGATCTGCAACTGGTGGATCTGCGCCTGCCGGATGGCGAAGGGATCGAGCTGCTGCCGGAATTCGCCCACACGCCCACGGTCATCATGACCAGCTACGCATCGGTCCCCTCGGCGGTCAACGCGATGAAGGAAGGGGCCGCCGACTACATCGCCAAGCCCTTCGATCACGACGCCCTGCTGCTGACCCTGCGTGCCGCGCTGCGCGCACGCGCCGAGCGCGACCGCCCCGCCCCGGAAACGGCCGAGGCGGGTAGCAATGCGTCTCCCCGCCCCGGGCTGGGCCTGGTCGGCGACAGCGCGGCCATGCAGCAGCTGCGTGATCAGATCCGGCGCGTGGCCATGACCCATTCCACCGTACTGTTGCGCGGCGAGTCCGGTACCGGCAAGGAGCTCGCCGCGCGCGCCCTGCACGAGCTGAGCCCGCGCGCCAGCGGCCCGTTCGTCGCGGTCAACTGCGCCACCATCCCCGAGGGTCTGGTCGAGGCCGAGCTGTTCGGTCACGCCCAGGGTGCCTACACCGGTGCGGTCAAGGCGCGCACCGGCCTGATCCAGAGCGCGCACGGCGGCACGCTGTTCCTGGACGAGATCGGCGAACTGGCACCCGCGGCCCAGGCCCGCCTGCTACGGGTCCTGCAGGATGGCGAGCTCCGCCCGGTCGGGTCCAACGAGAACCTGAAGGTGGATGTACGCCTGCTGGCGGCCACCCACCGCGACCTCGAGGCCATGATCGAGGAACAGGCCTTTCGTGCCGATCTCTACTACCGCCTGCGGGTCCTGGAATTGTCCATCCCGCCCCTGCGCGAACGGCGCGAGGACATCATCCCCCTGGCACGGCATTTCCTCGAGGCACTGGCCGGTTCGGGGCCAGTGCCACAACTGTCACACGCGGCACGCCAGGCCCTGGAGTCGCAAGATTGGCCCGGCAACGTGCGCGAGCTGGCGAACGCCCTGGAACGCGGGTGGGTACTGAGCCCGGATGGCTGCATCGAAGCGGACCACATGGGACTCTCGACGGGCACCCCGGCCCGGGACGACGAGATCCCCAACCCCGCGTTTCCGACCCGCAAGGGCAAGGGCTCGAGCCTGAACGAGTATTTCCGGCACTTCGTGCAGGAAAACCAGGGCAGCATGACCGAGACCGAGCTGGCCCGGGCCCTCGGCATCAGCCGCAAGACCCTGTGGGAACGCCGTCAGCGTGAGAATCTCCCCCGCCCGCGCGGCTGAATCGGTGGCCGCATCCCCCGCAGCCCGGCGGGTCTTTCTGGCCCTGTGGCCCGACGACCCCACACGCGCCACACTAGCCCGCCTCGGCCAGGAACTCGACGGCCCCGGCCGACCGGTCCCGCGCGATCACCTGCACCTGACGCTGGCCTTCGCCGGAACGATCCCGGTCGGACAGGCCGACTGTCTGGCCGGGCGCATCACGGAACTCGCCTGCGCGCCGATCGACCTGACCCTGGACCATCTGGGTCACTTCACCGGGCCGCGCATCACCTGGGCCGCTCCTGCCGAGCCGCCCGCCGCACTGGCCGACCTCGCCGAGCAGGCACATGCCCTGTGCAACGACTGCGGTATCGACCTCGGCCCGCCGCGCCCCTTCCGACCCCACGTGTCCCTGCGACGCCACGCCGCGCCACCCGACACCGAACGCATCGAACCGCCCCTGCGCTGGCTGGCGGACACGATTGCGCTGATCGAGTCGGGAAAAGACGGCCATCCCGGGCCCTACCGCATCCTCGCCCGGACCTGACCAGCCCGCCCGCGCGGCAGGCCAGCGGCGGCCGCGAGAGTCGGATCAATCGAGAGGCGGAAGGTTATCCGTTGCCGAAGGGTCGGCTGGCTGGGCGGGGTCTGCCGGATCGGCTGGCTGGGTTCCGGTACCCGGTCGCGTCGGTGTTCCCTCGCCCAGCGGCGGTGCATCCTCGCCCCGGGGCTGGCGCTGCTGTCCCAACGGGGGCGCATCCTGGGGCTGCCCCTGTCCTTGAGGTTGACCCTGTCCCTGACGCGGTTGGCCCTGTCCCTGGGGCGGAGTCGGCGCTCCGCTTTGCCCAGGTGCCGGCTGGCCACCGCGCTCCATCTGCCCGGGAGCTTGTTGCCCCTGCCTGCGCTGGCCGGGCTGCTCCGGCGGCTGCCCCTGAGGCATGCCCTGCCCACGCTCCTGACCCTGGCCGCGCGGCATGCCGCCCTGGCCCGGGACCTGCTGACCACCGGCCGGCGGGGCACCCTGTTCGGCGGGCGGCATACCCTGGCCCATTCCGCCCTGTGGGTCCCCATGTTGCGGGGCCTGCGCGTATGCCGAACCGGCGGCAAACAGTGAACCCAGCGCGATGGCCAGGGCCGTGCTACGAAATCTCGTCATTGGGAGCCTCCTGCGGGCTGTAACGCCGTTCATTCAGGCCCCCTTGATAGCAGCCAGACCCCGCGCCCCCCAAGGGTGACAGTCGAGTTCCCGGAAATTCCGCGAAACACTTCACTCCATGGAAACTCGATTCCCCGGACCCGGTGCGTCCCTAATTCTTCAACGCCACCGGGACGGTGAACATCAACAAACCATAGTCCGCCTCGTACTGTTCCTTGAACCGGGCTGCGATGCGATCGCACAACTCGGCCGAAGCCACCACCTCGACCTTGATATTGCCACCCTGGCGCCAGTTGCCCCGGCGCTTGCCATGCCGGCCCCAGCCGCGCGCGTCAGTCACCGTGTAGCCGGCCGCACCCATGCCGCGCACCTCGTCGATCAGCATCTCCTCCAGGATCGCCTCGGCCACCACCGTCAGCAGATGCATGTCATCGGATTCCATCGCGCTAGCCTCCCAGCGAATAAAGGGTCTGGGCCATCCAGAAATAGAGCGGCACACCCAGGAAGATATTGAACGGGAACGTGACCCCCAGCGAGGCCCCAATCGAAAGCGCCGGATTGGCCTGGGGCACCGCGATACGCATGGCCGCCGGTGCGGCGATGTAGGAGGCACTCGCATAGAGGGTCGCCAGCAACAGCGTACCGCCCATCGACATGCCCAGCGCATACCCCAGCAGCGTACCCAGCACGGCCGAGACAATCGGCATCACAATCGCGAAGGTCACCAGGAAGAAGCCGTACTGGCGCACGTCGGCGATGCGACTGGAGGCGACCAGCCCCATCTCCAGCAGGAACAGCGCAAGCACGCCCTTGAACAGGTCGAAGAACATCGGCTCCAGCGGCTCGATGTGCACGGGACCCGCGATGAAACCGATCACCAGGCCGCCGGCCAGCAGGAAGATACTCTTGCCGAAAAACACCTCGTGCATGGTCTTGCCCCAGCGCGTCGGGCCCTTGCTGCCCATGCGCGCCAGCAGGATGCCGATGATCAGGGCCGGCATCTCCAGCAGCACCAGGAAGACCACCATGTGGCCCTCGTAATCGATCCCGCGCGAAGCCAGCAGGGCCACGGCGACCGAGAAGGTCACCACCGAGACCGAGCCATAGTGCGCCGCGATCGAGGCCGAGTCCGCCCGCGGCATGCGCCCCACCCAGCGCAGAACCGGGAACGCGATCAGCGGGATCAACGAACCTACCGCCAGCACCGCCAACCCCGGCAGCAGCAAGGGCAACAGCTCGCTCTCGGCCAGCTTGACCCCGCCCATCAGGCCAATCGCCAGCAACAGATAGATCGAAAGCGCCTCGTAGATCGCCATCGGGATCTTCAGATCCGACTTGGCGAGGCCCGCAATGGCGCCCAGCAGGAAGAACAGTACAACCGGATCGAATGCCATCTCGCCTCCGTGTGCTGAAGCCGCAATGCGCTGCAACTCGCACCCTAATCGTAGGCGAGACCCGCCCGGCAGAAAACCATTGCGTCGCAACAAGCCCCGTCATCTAATCTAGGCTTGAAGAGAAGTCTTCCCGGCACGAGGACAGCTGCATGACGCGCATCCTTATCCTGCAGGGCCACCCCGACCCGGCCGAAGGCCACCTCGACCACGCGCTGGCCGATGCCTACCGCGAAGGGGCCGAGAAGGCCGGCGTCGCGGTGGACACCCTGACGATTGCCCACCGTGACTTTCCACTGCTGAAGAACCAGGCCGAGTTTGTCGACGAGACCGTTCCGCCCGCGATCCTCGAGGCGCAGGAACTGATCGAGGTCGCCCACCACATCGTCCTGATCTATCCCCTCTGGCTGGGCGATATGCCGGCCCTGGTCAAGGGCTTCTTGGAACAGACCCTGCGCCCGGCATTCGTCGGCGATGGCGACATGAACCGCCTGCGCCACACGCGGCTCAAGGGCCGCTCGGTACGCATCGTGGTCACCATGGGCATGCCGGCGCTGGCCTACCGCTGGTTCTATGGCGCCCACAGCCTGAAGAGCCTGGAACGCAACATCTTCCGCTTCTGCGGCTTCGGCCCGATCCGCCACACCCTGATCGGGCAGAACGGCGGTGATGCCGCCGCCCGCGAACGCTGGCTGAAGAAGATGCGCGAGCTCGGACACGCGGCACGGTAACCCTGTGGCCGGTACACTCGTGCGGTCTTCCGACCGGCCGTGCGCGTGAATCACAACGACCACCCCCTAAGCGAAGTACCGGACCATGCCCGCAAGGGCTTCTGGTCCATGGCCGTGGTGCTGTTCGGGTTCACCTTCTTTACCTCGACCCTGTGGGCCGGCGGGTCGCTGGGCCTGGCGTTCAGCTTCGGCGAGCTGATGCTGGTGATCGCACTGGGCAACCTGCTACTGGGGACCTACGCGGCCACGCTCGCCTACATCGGCTGCAAGAGCGGACTGCACACGGTCCTGATGGGGCGTTTCTGCTTCGGGGAATGGGGCAGCAAACTCTCCGACGTCATCCTCGCGTTCACCCAGATCGGCTGGTACGCCTGGGGCACGGCCACCGTCGCGATCATCCTGGTCGAGACCACCGCACTGCCGGAACCAATGGAAGTCGGGCTGATGGTGCTATTCGGGTTCGCCTTCTGCATCACCGCGATGATCGGCTATCGCGGTCTCGACTGGCTTTCCCGCGTCGCGGTACCGGTCATGCTCCTGTTCATCCTGTTCACGCTGTTCATCGGGATCGGCGACGCCGGCGGCCCCGGCGGCCTGCTTGGTCAGGACCCGCGCACCGAGATGGATTTCCACGCCGCCCTCACCATCGTGATCGGCACCTTTGTTGGCGGTGCAACCCTCGCCACCAACTGGACCCGCTTCGCCCGCACCCCGCGCATTGCGGTCATCGCGACCCTGGCGGCCTTCGTGCTCGGGAACGGATTAATGGTGCTGACCGGCGCGCTCGGCGCCCTGATCTACCACGAGGCCGACATCGTCCACGTGATGCTGGCCCAGGGTTTCGTGACGATCACGGTACTGATGCTTCTGCTGAACATCTGGAGCACCCAGGACAACACCATCTACAACTTCGGCGTGGCCGGCTGCAATCTGCTGCGCACCCAGCGCCGGCGGCTGGTCACCGTACTCGGCGCAGCGATCGGGACGGCCCTCGCGGTCGCCGGGATGCATGACTATCTGGTGCCGTTCCTGATCCTGCTGGGGACCTTCATCCCGCCGCTCGGTGGCGTAATCGTCGCCGACTTCTGGCTGCGCCATCGCGGGCAATACCCCCGCCTGGGCTCGGCCCGCCTGCCCGGGTTCCACTGGCCCGGCCTGCTGGCGTACGCGGCGGGATCCGCCGCGGCGTACTACGCACCCGTGGTACCTCCTCTGCTGGGCGTCATCGTGGCAACGGCTGCCTATGCCGTCCTGATGGCTCCCGCCTCACCCGCCGCATGGCGCCCGCGCCAGGGAAGTGCGGATTAAAGCCTGATCAAAGCCCTGGCAGGTTCGGTGCCGGTGGCGTCGGCGGTTTCGGAGGGTCGGACGGGTCCGGGAGCGGCGGATCGTCGGGAGTCGGCGCCGAGGATGAACCGGGCGCCCGCGGGAGATCCAGGCGCTGATCGGGACGCGAGTCGCCGCGGCGCTGCCCCGGCGGGGTCCCACCATGCCCGGGCGGCCAATTGCCCGCCGCGGGCGTGTCGCCACTGGCGCCCGGAGATCCGGGCGGCGGCCCGCCCGACGGCTGAGCCTGCGCGCCACCGAACGCCAGCACGGCGCCCATGACCGCAACCTGCGTCAGGGAACGAAAGAGGGACTTCATGCCACTCACTCCTTGCGTCGTTGCCTGCCCCTGAGGCGTCCGCGCGTACCCATGGTTCCCGGCAGCCTGTGACTCTGCCAAGTCCATCACGTCCAGGGAAACACGGTTCAGCGTCTCCCTAAGCCTCGACCACCAGCTGTTGGAACAGCCCACCCAGGATCACCAGCGCGAACCCTGCGTACAGGCCCGCCACGACGTCGTCCATCATGATCCCGTGGCCGTCGTGCCACTTTTCATCAAAGTAGTTCGCCGGCCAGGGCTTGAGGATGTCGAACACCCGGAACAGCAGGAAGCCGACGACCACCCACATCAGCCCCGCCGGGGCAAACGCCAGCGTGATGAGCATGCCGGCCCATTCGTCCCAGACGATGCCGGGATGGTCATGCACGCCCAGCTTGCGCGCACTTTCGCCACAGATATGGAAGCCGGCCATCACCACGACCACGGTGATCGCAAGATAGGCCCACTCCGGGAAATTCATGATCGCGAAGTACAGCACCAGTGCACCCAGCGAGCCGGTGGTGCCCGGTGCCCAGCGCGACAGGCCACTGCCGAAGCCGAACGCCAACAGGTGAATGGGATCGCCGAACACGGTCTTCACCGATGGCATCTTCGGATTACGGATCTTCTGCTCCGACATGGCTCCCCTGTCCCTATTCTTTATTCTGTGTTCGCGAAATGATCGTGGCCCGCCCGCGCCACGTCCAGCCGTTGCCCGTTTGCGTCCTCCACCACCACACCCGCACCCTCGGTGCACTCGCCGATCACAGTCAGCGGGACGTCCACGCTGAACGCGAGCAGGTCCAGCGACTCCCCCGGCGGGAGGGCGAACAGCAGCTCGTAGTCCTCGCCACCACTCAGTGCGCAGGCGCGAGCCTGCTGCTCGGACACCTCCGCCAGCAGCGGGTCGCGCGGGACGCTGGGCCAGTCGACTCGCGCACCGCAACCCGAGGCGGCACACAGATGGCCCAGGTCCGCCAGCAGGCCGTCGGAGATATCGATGGCGGCCCGTGCGCGGTTGCGCAGACCACGGCCCAGACTCAGACGCGCCGCGGGCCAGAACAGCCGGGCGCAGGCGGGGCTCGAGGCGTCTACGGGACTCCCCTCTGCACGCCGCTGCGTCTCGTGGGCCAACCCGCAGGCCGCTCCGCCCAGCGCACCGGAAACCACCAGGCGATCGCCAGGCCGGGCACCGTCCCGCCGCAGGGCCTGGCCGACGGGCACCTCGCCCAGGACCGTCACGCTGATCGCCAGCGGACCCCGGTTGGTATCCCCACCCACCAGCGGGATCCCGACCTCCTCGGCCAGGGCCAGAAAGCCGTGGCTGAAGCCCGCCAGCCAGTCATGATCCACACGCGGCAGGGTGAGCGACAGCACCGCGCCCAACGGCTCGGCCCCCATCGCGGCCAGGTCACTGAGATTGGAGGCCAGGGCCTTGTGGCCGACGCTTGCCGGCGGGTGGTCAGGAAAGAAGTGGGTGCCCTCGACCAGCGTGTCGACGGTCACGGCCAGCTCGTGGCCACTACGCACGGCCAGCAGGGCGGCATCGTCTCCGATGCCGAGACGAACGCCTTCCGCCATCCCGGTGGCCCGCACCGGAGCCCCGAAGTAGCGCTGGATCAGATCGAATTCGGAATCGGGGCCGGCCATGGCCGTAGTGCTGACCCGCCCGGGGTCAGCGCGGGGTGGAGCGCTCGGGGCCGCGCAGGTCGGCGGAGAGCCGGTCCAGCACGCCGTTGATGTAGCGATGCGACTGCTCGGCACCATAGCGCTTGGCCAGATCGACGGCCTCGTTGATCACCACCCGGTAGGGCACCTCCATGCGTTCGGCCAACTCCCATTGGCCCAACCACAGCAGGGCGTGCTCCACCGGATCGAGCTGATCCAGCGGACGGCCGAGGTACGGCTCCATGCGGGCATCCAGGGCCTCGCGGTCAGCGGTCACGCCGATCAGGAGTTCGCGGAAGTACTCGGCATCCGCCTTGCCGTGTTCCTCGTCGTCGCGGAACTCGGCCAGGATGTCCTTCGGGTGGGCGCCCGTGATCTGCCAGGAATATAGCGCCTGCATCGCGCGCCGGCGCGCGAAGGAACGCGCATGCCGCGCGCGCTGCTCGGGCGTGCTACGCGGGCGCCGGGCCCGAGCGGACTTGCCGGCATCGGCATCCTTGCGCGGGGCACCACCTTCGGGGCGGGGATCAGAGGGTTCAGTCACGGCAAGCCTGTTCGGGTGGACGGATAACACTGGGTAGGCAGTGCGGAATCAGCCGCGCAGCTGGCGCATCAGGCTGACCATCTCGATCGCGCCCATGGCGGCATCGGCGCCCTTGTTGCCGGCCTTGGTGCCGGCGCGCTCGATCGCCTGCTCGATGGAGTCGGTGGTCAGCACACCGAAGCTGATCGGCAGGTCCTCCGCCATCTGCACCTGCGCCAGGCCCTTGGCCGCCTCGCCCGCGACGTAATCGAAATGCGGCGTCGAACCACGGATCACGCAACCCAGGGCGATCACGCCATCGTACTGCCCGGAACGCGCCATGGCCTGCGCCGCCAGCGGCAGCTCATAGGCACCCGGCACACGGGCGATGGTCAGGTTCGTCTCCTGCACCCCGTGACGCTTCAGGGTATCCACGGCCCCTTCCAGCAGGCGTTCGACGATCAGGCTGTTGAAGCGCGCCAGCAGCAGGCCATAGCGATGGTCGGCGGCGTCGGTGAATACGCCTTCCAGGGTCTTGATCTCGGACATGATGAACTTCCGGTTGGGCTGATGAAGGGCCCGCGGGCCCCGTTTTCGAATGGCGCTAGTGTAGCACCGCCGTCGGTCTACTCGTGGACGTAGTCCACCACCTCCAGGCCGAAGCCCCCGAGGCCGTGGAAGCGCTTCGGCGCGGACATCAGCTTCATGCGCCCGACGCCGCAGTCGGCGAGAATCTGTGCGCCGATCCCGTACATGCGCCATTCGGCGGAGTTCTCGCGCCCGCTGCGTTCCTCCGGCGCGGGCTGACCGATATTCTCCAGCCGCTGGGCCAGGGCGTTGCCACTCTCGTGCTTGCGCAGCACCACCACCACACCCGCGCCCGCCTCGTCGATCCGGCGCAGGGCATCATCCAGCGGCCAACCACGATCCGGACCGGCATAACCGAGGGTATCGCACAGCGTGCTCTCCAGATGCACGCGCACCAGGGTGTCCTGGTCCGGCTTTGGCTCGCCACGCACCAGGGCAAAATGCAGTTCGTGGTCCACTTCGTCCTCGAACGCCAGCAGGCGAAACTCGCCATGCTCGGTCGGGAACGGACGCTCGGACACCCGCCGGACCGTCTTCTCGTTCTCGATGCGGTAGCGGATCAGATCCTCGATGGTGCCCATCTTCAGGTCATGCTCGGCGCAGAAGCGTTCGAGATCCGAACGCCGCGCCATGCTGCCGTCCTCGTTCAGGATCTCGACGATCACCGCGGCCGGCTCGGCCCCGGCCAGGCGCGCGAGATCACAGCCGGCTTCGGTATGCCCGGCCCGCACGATCACCCCGCCCGGCTGCGCCATCAGCGGGAACACGTGGCCCGGCTGGACGATGTCCTCGGGCGTCGCATTGGGCGCCACGGCGGTGCGGATGGTGTGCGCGCGATCGTAGGCGGAGATGCCGGTGGTCACGCCCTCGGCCGCCTCGATCGACAGCGTGAAGTTGGTGCCGTGCACGTCGTTGGTGTCGGTCACCATCAACGGCAGCGCCAGCTGCTTGCAGCGCTCGCGGGTCAGCGTCAGGCAGATCAGCCCCCGGCCGTACTTGGCCATGAAGTTGATGTCTTCCGGGCGCGCGTGCGAGGCGAGCATCAGCAGATCGCCTTCGTTCTCGCGATCCTCGTCATCGACGATGACCACCATGCGTCCGGCCTGAAGCTCTTCCAGGATGGTTTCGGTATTGGAAAATTCCATAGGTTCCTGCTTTCGGCTGCGCAGTTAGTCGCGCGAACCGGAGTGATTGGGAAAGCCCTGCTCGGCCAGCCAGGCCTCGGACAGATCGCCCGCCTGCCCGCCCGGCTCGGCCGCGCGATCGCCCAGCATCAGGCGTTCCAGATAGCGGGCGATCAGGTCCACCTCCAGGTTGACCGGCGTGCCCACTGCGTACACGGCAAACCGGGTCAGTGACCAGGTGTGCGGGATGATGTTCACCTCGAACTCGGCGCCGTCCACCCGGTTCACCGTCAGGCTGGTGCCGTCGATGGTGATCGAGCCCTTGGCCGCGATGTAGCGAGCCAGCGCCGCCGGCGCGCGAAACCGCACGCGGGTGGAGCGCGCGTCCGGCTCCATCGCCACGACTTCGCCCACACCGTCGACATGCCCGGACACCATGTGCCCGCCCAGGCGATCACCCAGCGCCAGCGCACGTTCGAGATTCACCCGATCCCCCGGACCGAGATGGCCCAGCGTGGTGACATCCAGCGACTCCCGCGAGACATCGGCGGCAAAGCCATTGCCCGGCAGATCGGTCACCGTCAGGCAGACGCCGTTGACCGCGATGGAATCCCCCAGGCGGGTATCCGACAGGTCCATCCCGGTCGCATTGACGTGCAAGCGCACATCGCCCCCGCTGGGGGTGAGGCGCTCCAGGCTGCCAAGGGTCTCGATGATTCCGGTAAACATGGATGTCCACTCGTTCGGTCGGGTCCGGAGCACAATGCCGGGCCACAGGCGCCCCATCATAGGGAAACGCTAATGAATTCGCACCACGACCCGGGCGTTTATAGTGGCAACGCCGGTCCTCGCAAGTCCTTCAAGGGCCATCACGAAGCCCACGAAGCCACGAAGCAGGTCAATGGCGATTGCAGATCGGAAGGCGCTTAGAACGAAGCCGAACAGGGGGCCCTATGGTTTATCCGGCACCGAGGCGTTGGATTGCCGCGCCTCGAGCTCCATCATCCTCCCCGTCTTCCTGTCGATCGCTCTTGCTACTTGCCCTGCCCGCTCTTCCTGTCGTCGTGCGCTTCGTGATGCAAACAAGCCCTTACGAACGCGGACGGGCAAGCAGACGCAGGGTATCGCCGACCCAGCGGGTGTCGATGACTTCGAGTTCGGCGCGTTCGGCCATGCGGGCCAGTGGCCACTCCACCAGGGGACGGGCGCTGGAGCCCATCAGCAACGGCGCCTGGTAGATCAGCCACTCGTCGACCCAGCCACCGCGGGCGAGCGCACCGGCCAGGCCGGGTCCGGATTCCACGTGGAGCTCGTTGACCTCTGCCCGTCCCAGCTCCGTAAGCACCGCACCCAGATCAAGCCCGCCCTCGGCAGATTCCTCCGCCAGCGGCACGGCCCGCACCTCGGCACCCTTGCCGCGCAGGGCATCCGCCGCAGGCGAGCCCACCACATCGGGACTGGTGAGGATCCAGACCGGCCCGTCACGCAGGATCTGCGAGCCCGGGGGCGTGCGCAGGCGCGCATCGAGGATGACGCGCAGTGGCTGTCGGGTCGGCAGATCGTGATAACGCGGGTCATCCGGGAAGCCGGCATGGGCAGCCAGATCAAACGGCTTCATGCGCACATTCAGGCGCGGGTCATCGCCGACCACGGTGCCACTGCCGGTGACGATCGCCCCGGCCCGCGCCCGCCACAGTTGCACGTCGCGCCGCGCCGCCTCGCCGGTAATCCACTGCGACTCGCCGGAGGCCATGGCCGTCCGCCCGTCCAGGCTCGCGGCCAGCTTGACCCGCACCCAGGGGCGCCCCTGCTCCATGCGCTGCACGAAGCCGGGGTTCAGCGCCCGTGCCTCGGCCTCCAGCACGCCGCTGTCGACCCGGATACCGGCCGCCTGCAAGGCATCGATCCCGCCCCCGCATACCTGTGGGTTCGGATCCAGCATCGCGATCACGACCCGCGCGACGCCCGCCCGGATCAGCGCATCGGTACACGGCGGGGTGCGGCCCTGATGACTGCAGGGCTCCAGGGTCACGTAGGCGGTCGCGCCTTGCACGGCCTCACCGGCCGCTTGCAGCGCGTTCACCTCGGCATGCACCTCGCCGGCCTTCCAGTGCAGGCCCGCGCCTACCTCCCGGCCGTCGCGCACGATGACGCAGCCCACCCGCGGATTCGGATCCGCGGTGAAGCGGCCGTAATCCGCCAGTTTCAGGGCGCGCGCCATGTGCCGGCGGTCGGCAATGACCTGCTCGGTCGTCGGCGCTTCCATTACATCCCCTCCTGCGAGCCGCCGTCCGTCTCGGGGGTGGCCCGCCCGTCCGCCGCGGATTCCGGGGCGTTTCCGGTCGCCTCCTCGTCGATCAGGCGCATCTGCGAACGGCGCATCTCCGGGCTGAGGTCATCCTCCAGCCGTTCGATCGCCTCACGGAAGGACTGCACACTGGCGAAGCTGAGATAGATAGAGGCAAAACGGATATAGGCCACATGGTCCAGCCCGTGCAAGGCCGCCAGCACCATTTCGCCGATGCGGTCGGACTTCACCTCGGGGGCCGTGACGGCCGAAAGCTGGCGCTTGATGTCGTCGATCACGCGCTCGACATCATCGGTCTTCACCGGGCGCTTGTGCAGTGCCCGGCGCAGACCGCTGCGCAGCTTTTCCTCGTCGAAGGCGACCCGTTCACCGGAACGCTTGACCACCCGCGGCAGGCTGAACTCCGCCCGCTCGAAGGTGGTAAAGCGCGCACCACAGGCACGGCACTGCCGCCGGCGCCGGATCTGTTCCTGCTCCGGGCCGGCCACCCGCGAATCGACCACGCGGGTGTCCTGATCATGACAGGACGGACAGCGCATCCCGGGCCCCGTCAGCCGGCCAACTGGCGGTGGTTATTCGCCGTGACCGTACACCGGGAAGCGACGGCAGATCTCGAGGACCTTCTCGCGGGTCGCGTCGATCACCTGCTCGTTCTCGTGATCATCCAGCACGTCGGCGATCCAGCCGGCCAGCTCGCGGGACTCGGACTCGGTGAAGCCGCGAGTGGTCAGCGCAGCGGTGCCGATGCGAATGCCGGAGGTCACGAACGGGGACTGCGGATCGTTCGGAACGGCGTTCTTGTTGACCGTGATGTTGGCACGGCCCAGCGCGGCATCCGCGGCCTTGCCGGTCATGCCCTTGGCGACCAGGCTCAGCAGGAACAGGTGGTTGTCGGTACCGCCGGAGACGATATCGAAGCCACGCTCCACCAGCACCTCGGCCATCGCGCGGGCGTTGGCGATCACCTGCTTCTGGTAGGTCTTGAATTCCGGCTCCAGGGCCTCCTTGAACGCCACCGCCTTGCCGGCGATCACGTGCATCAGCGGCCCACCCTGGGTGCCCGGGAAGATCAGCGACTGGAACTTCTTGTTCAGTTCCGGCTGCCCCTTGGAGATGATGAAGCCGCCACGCGGCCCGCGCAGGGACTTGTGCGTGGTGGAGGTGACCACATGGGCGTGGTCGATCGGGTTGGGGTACTCGCCGGCGGCGATCAGGCCGGAGACGTGGGCCATGTCGACCATCAGGTAGGCACCGACGCTATCCGCGATCTCGCGGAAGCGCTTCCAGTCGACCACGCGCGAATAGGCGGAAAAGCCGGCGACGATCATCTTCGGCTGGTGCTCGGTGGCCAGGCGCTGGACCTCGTCGTAGTCGATCAGGCCCTCGTCGGTGATGCCGTACTGCACCGCGTTGTAGATCTTGCCGGAGAAGTTCGGCTTGGCACCGTGGGTCAGGTGGCCGCCGGCGTCCAGGCTCATGCCCAGGACGGTGTCATGCGGCTGCAGCAGGGCCATGTACACCGCGGCGTTGGCCTGGGAGCCGGAATGCGGCTGCACGTTGGCGTAGTCGGCACCGTAGAGCTGCTTGAGGCGATCGATCGCCAGCTGCTCGACCACGTCGACGTGCTCGCAACCGCCATAGTAGCGCTTGCCCGGGTAGCCCTCGGCGTACTTGTTGGTCAGCACCGAACCCTGCGCTTCCATCACGCGCGGGCTGGTGTAGTTTTCCGACGCGATCAGCTCGATGTGCTCTTCCTGACGCTGTGACTCGTCGCGGATGGCATTCCAGAGGTCGTCGTCGTAGCCGTTGATGCTCATGTCGATCGAAAACATTCGGGTCTCCCGTTCAAAGCTTTGGATTCAGCGGATTTCGGCGCGCCAGCTACTTGGGGCGCTGCCGCAAAAAGGCCGCCAATCATACGCCATCCGGCCCTTCTTTTCAGGCCGGGGCTCCCCCGACACGGCCGCTGCGGACCACCGAGCCCCCTTCCAAGACCCGTGTTTCACAAATCCGATCAGGCACTTTGATGCCCGGCCACACCCCGGGAAGACCAGTGGCACAAACCCCTTCCGCTCATCCGGAAAACGGGCCGCGTGCGCTTGCTCCAACGCCTCAGTTCGGCCCTTCGATTCGACGGACGTCGACGTCGTGGCGGGTCGGGTATACCGGAAGGCCGAACTGGTTATAGACCGCCACGTCGGCCGCATCGCGGCCATAGCCGACCACCACGTAGCCACCCCGCAACTCGGCCTGGGTCGCATCAAAGGTGTACCAGCGCCCGCCGACGAAGGCCTCGAACCAGGCATGCATGTCCATCGGCTGCAGGCCGTGCAGGTACCCGACCACCATGCGCGCCGGGATGCTGAGACTGCGGCAAAGCGCGATGCCCAGGTGGGCCAGATCGCGGCACACCCCGCTCCCGCGCTGATTCACCTCCGCGGCCGAGATCGGGATATCGCTGGTCCCCGGGAGATATTCGATGCGCTCGCGCAGCCACTGCTCGATGGCCGCCACCTGGTCGTAACCCAGCCACTGGCCGGCAGTAATTTCGGTCGCCATCAGGTTGAAGCGATCCGATTCGCAAAATCGGCTCGGCAGGAGATAACTCAGTACGGCATCCGGCAGGGACTGCACCTCGACAAACGGTGCGCCCGGGGCCCGGTCGAGGGCCTCGGCCGTCTGCACCTCCGCCGCGGTATGGATGAAGAACGTCCCTGGCGGCGCGATCAGGCGCTGGCAGAGGTTGCCGTAGATGTCGACGAACTCGGACACCGGCGCCGTCGGCACCAGGCGATATTCCTCGCGCGCGACCCATTGCAGCGGGCCACTGCGCGGTCGCAGCATCAGCACAAACGGCGTGGGTTCGACGATCTCGAACTCGAAGTCACAACGGGTCTCGAGCCACATGAACGGGGCCTCTTGGGGTGAACCTCCTACACTACGCCCTGCCCGACGGCGGGGCTACATGCAGGCGGCCCTGGCAGCCGGCTGCGACCGTGTACATTGGCACGCGATTCCCTACACTTCCGAAATCGCCTGTTCCCCGGAGCCCGTATGCGAGGACGACCCGACCACCGCACCGCGAGACGCCGCACCCGGCACCTGACCGTTGGGCTGCTTGCCCTCGGCCTGTTGCTGCTCGCACCCCTGGCCCAGGCGGAACAACGCTTCATCAACATCGGCACCGGCGGCGTCACCGGCGTGTACTACCCGGCCGGCCAGCACCTGTGCCGGCTGTTCAACACCCGCCGCGACAGCCACGGGATGCGCTGCACCGCGGAGAGCACGGGCGGTTCGGTATTCAACCTGAACATGGTGCGTTCCGGCGACATGGACTTCGGCGTGGCCCAGTCGGATCTCCAGTACCACGCCTATCACGGCAGCGGCCGCTTCGAGGCCTTCGGGCCCGCCGACCACCTGCGGGCGATGTTCAGCCTGCACCCCGAGCCACTGACCCTGGTGGTGCGCCCGGATGCGGACATCCAAGGCCTGGACGACCTGCCGGGCAAGCGGGTGAACATCGGCAATCCCGGCTCCGGCCAGCGCACCCTGATGGAACAGCTGATGGCGGAGCTCGGCTGGGACCACGACACCTTCCGCCGCGTGGGCGAACTGCCCTCGCGCGAACAGGCGCAGGCGTTGTGCGACAACCGGATCGACGCCTTCGTCTTCTCGGTCGGGCATCCATCGGCGGCGATCCAGGAGCCGATCGCCACCTGCGACGCCCGCCTGGTGTCCATCGAAGGTCCGGCGATCGAGGAGCTGATCCGCTCGACGCCCTATTACCTCACGGCCGTGATCCCCGCCGATACCTACCCGGGGCAGGACCAGGACATCCGCACCTACGGCGTGGGCGCCACCCTGGTCACCTCGGACCGCACCTCGAACACGGCCGCCTACGAGCTGACCCGCGCCGTATTCGACAACTTCGAGACCTTCCGCGGCCTGCACCCGGCCTTCAGCGGTCTCGAACGCGAGGGCATGGTGGACGAGGGCCTGTCCGCACCCCTCCACCCCGGTGCCCGACGCTACTTCCGTGAAGCGGGGCTGATCGATGACTGATAGCCGAACGCAAAGCCCGGAGACTTCCGCCCTCGATGACGCCTCCATCGGGGAGCTGGAGACCGGCGGCCGCCACCCGGGCCGCGCCACCCGCAGCCTGATCTGGCTCACCGCCGTGGCCTGGTCGCTGTTCCAGATCTGGATCGCCTCGCCGATCGCCGACTGGGTGGACATCTTCGTCGTCTCCGAGACCGAGGCCCGCTCGATCCACCTGGCGTTCGCAATCTTCCTCGGCTACCTGCTGTTCCCGGCGGTCCGCGCCACCGCCCGCGGCAAGGGCTGGCAGCACGCCATCGGTATCCTCTATGCCCTGGGTGGGCTGGCCCTGATTGCACTGGGGCTGTGGCAGTTCCTCGGCCTGGAACGCCTGGGCGAGGTCTACCTGGCGCTCGGCATCGCCCTGGTCGCCGTGGCCTGGCCACTGCTGCGCGGGAACGACCCCGTCCATCGCGTGCCGCTGGGGGACTGGGTGTTCGCCGCGGTCGCGGCCTTCAGTGCCCTGTACCTCTACCTGTTCCACGAGGCCCTGGCGGCACGTCCCGGCGCCCCCACCGAGCTGGACCTGATCATGGCCGGGATCGGCCTGATCCTGCTGCTCGAGGCGACCCGCCGGGTGCTCGGCCCGGCGCTGACCATCATCGCCGCGATCTTCCTATTCTATACCTTCGCCGGGCCGCTGATGCCGGACCTGATCGCCCATCGCGGCGCCAGCTACCCGCGCGCGATGGCTCAGCAATGGCTGTCCAACGAGGGGGTGTTCGGCATCGCGCTGGGGGTCTCCACCAGCTTCGTGTTCCTGTTCGTGCTGTTCGGCGCATTGCTGGAGCGCGCCGGGGCCGGCGACTACTTCATCCGCGTCGCCTTCGCCCTGCTCGGGCACCTGCGCGGCGGCCCGGCCAAGGCGGCGGTGCTGGCCTCCGGGATGACCGGCGTGGTCTCCGGCTCGTCGATCGCCAACGTGGTCACCACCGGCACCTTCACCGTACCGCTGATGAAGCGGGTCGGCTTTGCCCCGCACAAGGCCGGGGCCGTGGAGGTTGCCAGCTCGGTCAACGGGCAGCTGATGCCGCCAGTGATGGGCGCCGCCGCGTTCCTGATGGTCGAGTACGTCGGCATCCCCTATGTCGAGGTGCTCAAGCACGCCATCC
Organism: Thioalkalivibrio sp. ALMg3; assembly: GCF_000381225.1. Taxonomy (NCBI): domain Bacteria; kingdom Pseudomonadati; phylum Pseudomonadota; class Gammaproteobacteria; order Chromatiales; family Ectothiorhodospiraceae; genus Thioalkalivibrio; species Thioalkalivibrio sp. ALMg3. The sequence continues at coordinate 171,028 of NZ_KB906221.1, forward strand.
TGCCGGCGCTGATCGCCTATATCGCGCTGATCTACATCGTCCACCTGGAGGCCTGCAAGAACGGCATGGAGGGCCTCCAGCGCGCCACCGTGACGACCTGGCGCGGGCGCCTGATCAGCTTCGCCCTGACCGTGGCCAGCCTGATCATCCTGGCGGGTGCGGTGTACTGGGGACTGGGCTGGATCAAGATCGTCGCCGGGGATGCCGCGGCCTGGATCATCGCCGGCCTGTTGTTCGCCACCTACCTGGTACTGGTCTGGATCGTCGCGCGCGAGCCGGACCCCGAGGCCCTGGATACCGAACGCCCGCTGCCGCGGGTCGCCCCCACGGTCCTGAGCGGGCTGCACTACCTGCTGCCGCTGGTGGTGCTGGTCTGGGCGTTGGTGGTCGAACGCCTGTCGCCGGGGCTGGCGGCGTTCTGGGCGGTGGCATTCATGATCTTCATCGTGCTGACCCAGCGCCCGCTGGTGGCCCTGTTCCGGCGCCAGGGGCGTCTCCTGCAAGCCGCGTGGGTCGGGGTCTGGGAACTGTTCCAGGGCTTCGAGACCGGCGCGCGCAACATGATCGGTATCGGCCTGGCCACCGCCGCGGCCGGGATCATCGTCGGCACGGTCGCGATGACCGGCGTCGGCCTGGTGCTGACCGACCTGGTGGATACCCTGTCCGGCGGCAACCTGCTGCTGGTGCTGGTACTGACCGCGGTGATCAGCCTGGTCCTTGGCCTGGGCCTGCCGACCACCGCGAACTACATCATTGTGGCCACCCTGATGGCCCCGATCATCGTCGATCTGGGGGCCCAGCACGACATCCTGATCCCGCTGATCGCGGCCCACCTGTTCGTGTTCTATTTCGGCATCATGGCCGACGTGACGCCACCGGTGGGCCTGGCCTCTTTTGCCGGCGCGGCGATCGCCAAGGCCGACCCGATCCGCACCGGGATCCAGGCCTTCGCCTACAGCCTGCGCACCATCGCGTTGCCGTTCTTCTTCATCTTCAACAGCCAGTTGCTGTTGATCGGGGTGGACAACGTGTTCCAGCTGGCGCTGGTCTTCCTCGGCTCGCTGGCCGGCATCCTCGCCTTTACCGCGGCCACCCAGGGCTGGTTCCTGACCCGCAGCCGCTACTGGGAGTCCGCCGCGTTGATGGTAGTCGCCTTCGTGCTGCTGGTCCCGACCGTGCTGATGGACCGCATCGCGGCTCCCTATCAGCACCAGCCGGCGGAGACCCTGCTCGAGGTCGTCGAGACCATCCCGGACCGCGACTCGCTGCGCCTGGAGGCCACCGGCATCGACCTGGAGGGCCGCGAGATCACCCGCACGGTGATGTTCCCCCTGGGCGACCCCGACCTGGCCCCGCGCGAGCGTCTGGCCGACGCCGGGCTGGACGTGCGCTTCGACCCGGACGACCAGAAGGCACAGATCCAGACGGTCGCTTTCGGCAGCCCGGCCGGCCGAGTAGGGTTGGAGGGTGGCTGGACCATCACCGGCGTACTGGTGCCGACCGAGCGCCCCAGCCCATACTGGTTCTACCTTCCGGCCCTGGCGCTGGGACTGCTGGTAGTCTGGAATCAGCGCCGACGCGCGGAACCGCCGGGGCGCGGCCCTTCCGCCGACACCCCCGCCCTTTCGGCGTAACCACGAACCGCAATCGGAGTACACCGCAATGGAACAACCCAACTACGGCTTCAATGTCATCGTGAAGGGCGGCATCGAGGACGTGATCGCGCAGACCACGGCCGCCCTCGGCGAGGAGGGCTTCGGCATCCTCAGCGATATCGACGTCGCTGCGGCCTTCAAGAAGAAACTGGATCTGGAGCATCGCCCCTACCGCATCCTCGGCGCCTGCAACCCGAACCTTGCACGCCAGGCCGTCGAGGCCGACCCCAACATCGGCCTGCTGCTGCCCTGCAACGTGCTGGTGCAGGACAACGAGAACGGCACCTGCACGGTCGGCTTCATGGACCCGGTCGCGGTCATGGGTCTGGTCGACAAACCCGGTGTCGAAGACCTGGCCGGCGAGGTACGCCATCGTCTGGAGCGCGTGCGCCTGACCCTCGAGACTGGCTAGTCCCCAGCTTCGCGAGCACACCTATGGATACTGGAACCGACCAGTCCGCCGGGCTGGCCGAGCGCATCCGAACGGCCGTCGCCGCCGGGCACCGCCTGGCGATCGCCGGCGGCGGCAGTCAGCGCGCGCGTGCCTTCCCCACGGGCTTCGAACCGGATGTCCAGCCACTGGAGGCCAGCGGCCATCACGGCATCGTCAACCTCGCACCCAGCGAGCTGGTGGTGACCGTGCGCGCCGGCACGCCGGTGATGGAACTGCAGGCCGCGCTGGAAGAGGTGGACATGATGCTGCCCTTCGAACCGGCCATGCCCACGCCGTCCAGCACCGTGGGCGGCATGGTGGCCCTGGGCCTGTCCGGCGCACGCCGCCCCTGGACCGCCAGCCTGCGCGACGCCGTGCTTGGCACCCGCATCGTCAACGGTCGCGGCGAGATCCTGCGCTTCGGCGGCGAAGTGATGAAGAACGTCGCCGGCTTCGACGTCTCGCGGCTGATGGCCGGCAGCCTCGGCAGCCTGGGCCTGTTGCTGGAGGTCAGCTTCAAGCTGCTGCCCGCCCCCGCCTACCAGGCCTGGCTGCGCCAGGAGAGCTCCGCCGCGGCCTTCATCGAGCAGGCGCGCGACTGGGGCCGTACCGCCCTGCCGTTCTCGGGCCTGGCCTGGGCTGACGGTATCGGCCACATCCGCCTGGGCGGTGGCCAGGAGGCCGTGCAGGAGGCCGCCGAACGCCTGGGCGCAGCACCGGATATCGACGGCCCGGCCTTCTGGGCGCAACTGCGCGATCGGCACCTGCCCTTCCTCACCCGACCCATGGCCCGCGACGAGCGCCTGTGGCGTCTGAGCCTGCCGCCCGCCACCCCGCCGCTGGATCTGCCCGGCGAATGGCTGCTCAACTGGGGCGGCGGCGAGCGCTGGCTGCGCTCCACGGCCACCCCGGACGCAGTGCGCGCTGCCACCGAGCAAGCGGGCGGACACGCCCGCCTGTGGTCCGGCGATCCGGCCGGGGCGGCCTGGCTGCACCCCCGCGCACCGGCCCATGCGCGCCTGGAGGGCGAGGTCCGCGCCGCCCTGGACCCTGACGGCGTGTTCTTCGCCCCACTGATCACCCCTCATCCACGCACCGTGCCGGCGAGCTGAGGCCATGGAAACTCGCCTGCACCCGCGCTTCGAGAATGATCCGGCGGCGCGCATCGCCGAAGACGCCCTGCGTGCCTGCGTGCACTGTGGCTTCTGCAACGCGACTTGCCCCACCTATCAGGAACAGGGTGACGAGCTGGACGGCCCGCGCGGACGCATCTACCAGATCAAGCAGGTCCTGGAGAGCGGCGAGGCCAATACCACCACCCGCACCCACCTGGACCGCTGCCTGACCTGTCTCAACTGCATGACCACCTGCCCCTCCGGGGTCGATTACAACCACCTGGTCGCCTTTGGCCGGGAGGTGATCGAGGAAGACCTCCCGCGCGGCTGGCGCGACCGGCTGCTGCGCACCCTGCTGGTCCGCGCGCTGCCGGCGCGCTGGCCGTTCCGTCTAGCCCTGGGGCTGGGCCGCCTGGCCCGCCCACTGCTGCCCGCCACCCTGAAGCGCCGCGTGCCCGCACGCCACGGTGCCCGGGCCGGTGCAACCAACATTGGCGCGGCGACTCCGGCGGGCTTTCCCCACGGGCGCGTGCTGCTGCTCGGCGGCTGCGTGCACGATGCGATCGACGCCCGCATCAACGCCGCACTCCGGGGCCTGCTCGGGCGCCTTGGCATCGAGGTGGTCGAGGCCGGCGAGGCCCGCTGCTGCGGCGCGGTGGAACACCACCTGGCGTTCGCGGAGCGCACCCGCGAGCGGGTCCGGGCCAACCTCGACGCCTGGGAGTCGATCCTTGCGGACGGGGTGGACGCCGTCGTCAGCACCGCCAGCGGCTGCGGCGTGATGCTGCGCGACTACGCGCACATCCTGGCCGACGACCCGACGTATGCCGCACGCGCCGCCCGCTTCACGGCGCAGGTCCGCGACCCGGTCGAGCTGTTCGATATCCAGACCATCCGCAGCCTCGGCATCCGGGCGCCGGCAGATCACCCGCCCGTCGCCTGGCATGCCCCCTGCACCCTGCAACATGGCCAGGGCCTGGCCGGCCGCGTGGAACCGCTACTGCAGGCCGCCGGCTTCCACCTGGTGCCGGTCGCCGAGCCGCATCTGTGCTGCGGCTCGGCCGGAACCTATTCCATTCTCCAGCCGGCGATGGCGGGCCGTCTGCGCCAGCGCAAGCTGGACAACCTCGAGGCCAGCGGCCCCGCGCGCATCGTGACCGCCAACATCGGCTGCCAGACGCACCTGCAGTACGGGACCGATACGCCGGTCGAGCACTGGCTCACACTGCTCGAACGCCACTGCGGCGCAACTCCCGCCGGTGCGTAGGGGCGCTTGCCCAAGCCCCGACAGCACTCTAGATTCCCCCTTTTCCAATCCGGTAGACGCATCCATGCAGGCAAAATCCTTTCTCCCCCCGCAGCGCACCCTGATGGGCCCCGGCCCCTCCGACGTGAATCCGCGCGTGCTCGCCGCGATGAGCCGCCCGATCATCGGCCATCTGGACCCGGTGTTTGTCGGCATGATGGAGGAGATGAAGGGCCTGCTGCAGTACGCCTTCCAGACCAACAACGCCCTGACCCTGCCGGTCTCCGCCCCCGGTTCCGCCGGCATGGAGACCTGCTTCGTGAACCTGGTCGAACCGGGTGACAAGGTCATCGTCTGTATCAACGGCGTGTTCGGCACCCGGATGAAGGAGAACGTCGAGCGCTGCGGCGGTACCGCCGTGGTGATCGAGGACGACTGGGGCGCCCCGGTCTCCCCCGAGAAGGTCGAGGACGCGCTGAAGGGCAACCCGGACGCGAAAATCCTGGCCTTCGTGCACGCCGAGACCTCGACCGGGGCGCGCTCGGATGTCGAGACGCTGTGCCGCCTGGCCCGCGAGCATGACTGCCTGAGCATCGTCGACTCGGTCACCGGCCTCGCCGGCAGCCCGCTGTACGTGGACGACTGGGGCGTGGACGCGATCTACTCCGGCTCGCAGAAGTGCCTGTCCTGCACCCCGGGGCTGTCGCCGGTCAGCTTCAGCGAACGCGCGGTGGAATGCATCCAGGCACGCAGCCACAAGGTGCAGAGCTGGTTTCTCGACCTCAACCTGGTCATGGGCTACTGGGGCGGCGGCGGCAAGCGTGCCTACCACCACACCGCGCCGATCAACGCCCTGTACGCCCTGCACGAATCGCTGGTGATCCTCGCCGAGGAAGGCCTGGAGAACAGTTGGTCGCGCCACGATCGTCATCACGCTGCCCTGCGCGCCGGACTCGAGGCCATGGGCCTGAGCTTCCTGGTGGACGCCGAGCATCGCCTGCCGCAGCTGAACACCATTCACGTGCCGGAAGGCGTCGACGAGGCCGCGGTACGTGGCGAACTACTGAACCGCTACGGCCTGGAGATCGGCGCGGGACTCGGCCCGTACGCGGGCAAGGTCTGGCGCATCGGCCTGATGGGCCATGGCGCCAACGAGAAGAACGTGCTGCTGTGCCTGTCTGCGCTGGAGGCCGTGCTGGCCGACATGGGCGCGGTCACCCCTGGCCGTGCGCTGTCCGCCGCCCGCGCCACCTACGCGCAGCAAGGCTGAACCATTACCGGCCGCCGTCATCGCCTGCGAGCGATGACGGCGCTTCGAGACCCAACGGGAGACCTACACCATGACGCTAAGTCAACTGCTGCAGTATCTGGACGAACACATGGACGGCGTGTTCCTGGACGGCGACCCCGCCGCGTCACTGGAAAAGGCGCGCAGCGGAGACCACCGCAACCCCATCGCGGCCGAGGTCCTGGTCGCCCTGATGGACGGCGCCGGTTCCGACAGCCCGGACGCCACCATGGAACGGGCCGAGGCGGTCAAGTCCATCGGCCCGACCCGCCTGAAGTACATGGGCGACGACGCCCCGGTCGAGGGCTTCCGCCTGGTGGAAAAGACCATCGTCACCATCGACGCCGCCTACAACGAGGAAGCGCTCGCCCTGCGCGGCTGACGCCGCGCCCTGCCTCCGGACACAGCCGGCGGGGCATTCCGTGGGCCATCACCCCGGAAAGGCCTGAACGCCCCGTCATCCCGGCCGCAACGAAGCGGAGAGCCGGGATCTCCGGGAACGCCCCGGGCCGTTCAACCAGATCCCGGATAACCGCTGCGCGGTTTCCGGGATTACAAAGTGGGTGACGCAGGTTCGCTGTCAGAGCAGGCTGACCAGTCCAAGAACGGTCGCAGCCACCGTTGCGCCGATCAAGGCGCCCATGGCGACATCGCTCGGGTAGTGCAGGGCCAGCACCAGCCGCGAGGCGGCCACCAGCACCGCGAACGGCACGACCAGCCACGCCCACACCGGGAACCAGGCCACCAGGATCACCGTAAACCCCACCGCGTGCATCGTATGGCCGGAGGGGAAACTGAACTCGTCCAGCGGATCCACGGTGCGCGCGAACGGACGACCACGATGGCAGGGACGACGCCGGCTGGTGCGCCGCTTCAGCCACTTGTAGAGCGGCAGCGAGGCCAGCCCCACTACCGCCATCTGCAGACTGACCCAGGCCGCCTGCGGCCCATGGATCAGTGGCAGGGCAAGCATCAGCGCATACCAGATGGCCCCATCGCCCAGGCGGCTGATCCAGCCGAAGAACCCGCTGACGGCGCGACGGCGATTGTAGTGATTGAACCGCTGGCAGACCGCCAGCTCGAACTCATCCATCCAGTGCAGGACTCGCATCGCGCGCCTCTCCTAGCAGTTCCAGACAAACCGTTTCGAACTCGGCGACCACCTCGACCCAGTCAAGCCCACGGGCGCACGCCCGGGCGTGGCGCCCCATCTCGCTCCACCCCTCCGGGGTCTGTGCGAGTTCCGCAGCCGCCGTGACAAAGGCTGCGGCATCCGCCGTCACATCGCCGGTAAAGCGCACCCGGGCGCCGCTCACGCCGCTGATCACGTGCTCGTGAGCCGCCGCAGTATCGAAGGCCAGCACCGGGATCCCGCTGGCCATGGCCTCGATCACCACGTTGCCGAAGGTCTCGGAGGTGGATGGGAACAGGAACAGGTCGGCGCTGGCGTAGTGCTGGGCCAGGGCCTGCCCCACCTGCTGCCCGGTAAAGATCAGGTCCGGGTGTGCCCGCTCAAGCGCGACACGGGAGGGTCCGTCCCCCACCAGCACCAGGCGGGCGTCGGGCAGGCGCTCCTGCAATGTTCGGAAGGCTTCCACCACCAGCCCCAGATTCTTCTCTGGCGCCAGTCGGCCGACGTACAGGACCACCGGCCCGGGCCCCCATTGCCGACGCAGGCGCGAGGATCGCCGTGCCGGCGTGAAGTGCCGGGTATCCACGCCGCGCGCCATCACCCGCACGCGCTCGAAGCCATGGCCTGCAAGGCTTGTGGCCAGTGCCTGCGTGGGGGCCAGGGTTACGTCGCAGCGATTGTGGAAACGGCGCAGGACGGCCCGCACCAGAGGTGTCAGCCAGCCCACGCCGTAGTAGCGGGCATAGCCATCGAAATGGGTGTGAAACCCCGATGCGACGGGGATCCCGAGGCACCGTGCCGCGCGCAGGGCCGAGTGGCCAAGCGGCCCTTCGGTCGCGACATATACGGCGTCAGGCCGGTGTTCGGTCCACAGCGCCGTCAAGCGCCGGCGAGCCGGCAATCCCATGCGCAAACCGCTGTAGCCCGGAAGCGGCAACCCCGGCAATGGCCGCTCCTCCATTAAACCGTCCGTCTCCAGCGGGTCCACGACGACGGCCTTCGATTCGCCCGGCTGGCACGGACGCAGCACCTGCACGCGATGGCCGCGGCTGCGCATCCCCTCAACCAGGCGCGCGAGGGTATGGGCCACACCATTGACCTCCGGTGGCCAGGTCTCGGTCACCAGGGCCAGGTTCAGACATGGGCGGGAGGGGCGGCGGGATTCCGTGTGTAGCGGCGACGACATGGTGAACCCCCTCCCCGCCCGCCGCTACGAGGCGCGGGCGCTTGCGCGCCCCGAAGGCGGATCGACCGGCAGGCCGAGCACATCGACAATGGCGCTGCGGGCGCCGTCGGCCAGACTGCGCCGATCCTGGTTGGCGGATTCCAGCGGTGCCAGAAGATGCAGCTCCACGTGCGTCTCGCGCCGACACAACAGCTTCCAGACATTCGAGATCAGGCGATCGTCTTCCGCGTAGGACACCGGCACCGGGCCGTTCGGCATGCCTTCGTAGGCCAGCGCCACCGGCTGTAACGGGTGCTGGGTGCCGGCCACGGCCGCAAACAGTCGCGGGTGGAACCGGCGCACGAACTCGCCACGGCTGGTCGTGCCTTCCGGGAACACCACGAACTGCAGGCCCTCGTCGAGCCCGGCCCGCATCGCCTCGAAGTGGGCCGACGCCTGATTGGCCCCGCGTTCGATGAAGCGGGTGTCATGCTGACGGCCGAGCCAGCCGATGATCGGCCAACGTGCGATCTCCGCCTTGGAGAGGAAACAGGTGTCCATCGCGGCGCCGATTAGCGGGATATCCAGCCAGGAGACATGGTTGGCCACCACCAGTGACGTACGCCGGGGTTCCTCGCCATGGATCCGGAGCCGCACCCCCACGATCCACAGCGCGCGGTCGTACCAGGCGCGGCGGATGCGGCTGCGTTCCGCGAAGTCGGCCCCCCGGCGGACCATCCGCCAGGTCAGCCAGACCCCCGCCAGCATGTGCAGCACGATGCGCATCAGCCTACCCAGTGCCCGCAGTGTTCCGGTCATGCTCCGTTCCTCGGCTTGCGGGCGTCATAGCGCCCATGAAGTGCCGATGGTAACGGTCCGGCATGGCGCGCACATCCAGCAGGACAAGCACGTCGGCCACATTGAAATCGGGATCGAAACAGGCCTCGCCGCAGACCCGGGCACCCAGGCGAAGGTAGGCTTTCAGCAACGGCGGCAGCCCGGTACGGCTGGGTGTGCCATGGCAGATGGTCAGGGAATTGGGCAGCGGCCGGCGCGGCGTCACCCGCAGACGTGACGGGGCTCGATGGAACAGGCGTAGCCAGGCCAGCTGGGCCGGCGTCTGCTCGCTCAATGGTAGGCTCGCACAGCCCATCAGGTAGTCGTAACGATGGGCGTTCATGAACCGCGCCAGGCCGGTCCACAGCGCGTTGATCGCGGCCCCCTGACGATGATCCGCGCGCACGCAGGTGCGGCCGATCTCCAGGGTCTTCCCCGGGAGATTCATCAACGGGCCCAGTTCGAATTCGGACAGCGAGTAGAAGCCACCGGCCGTGCTGGCGCTCTCCTCGGTGAGGATGCGTGTGCAGGCAACCACCGTACCGGAGTGCCGTTCGCGCACCAGCAGGTGATGACAGAAGGGGTCCAGGGGATCCCGGTCCAGACCGGATCCAGCATCCGGAAGCGCAGCCCCCATCTCGCCGGCGAAGACCTCGTGGCGCAGGCGCTGGGCCGCCTCGAGCTCCGACGGGCTGGACGCGAGGTGGACGCGGTAGGCGGTTTCGTTCGCCGCGATCGGTGTAGCTGGGGACAGCTGCGGTTCGCTCATGGTGGCGACCTCCGGTTGAACTGTCCCGGAGACTACGCCGCGTGGTTGACCGCCCCGTGTAGGAACGATGACGGTCGGATGAACCCGCCGCCGGAACCGTGCCCGAATACGGCACCGTTCGGGGCGGAGGCCCCTGCCCCCGCCCGGCCAGCCTCTGCTACGGCAGCGGGCCCGTGTAGGCGCCGGATTCCACCGGCAGGTCCTCGCCTTCCCAGCTCTTGATACCGCCGGCGATGTTCACCACGTTGGTAAAGCCCATGTCCTGCAGTCGCTGCACGGACATCGCGGCACGGCCGCCGGTTGCGCACATCACGGCCACCGGCTTCTCGCGGGCGTTCACCAGCGCGTCGATGCGGTGCGGGGTGTTGGGATCGGCCGCACCTTCCAGCAGGCCGCGCGGGACGAGGATGGAGTTCGGCGCGTGCATCTTTTCGAACTCGTAGGGCTCGCGCACATCCACCACCAGCCAGTCCTCGCCGTTCTCCATCTTCTCGGCAAGATCCGCCGGGGCGATCTCCTTCACGTTCTTCCGCGCCTCGGCGACGAAATCCATCAGCTTCTTCTCGCTCATTCGAACATTCCCTTTTGCAATGAATCGGACTACCCCCCGCAGGAGCCTGCTTGCAGGCTCCTGCACACGGGCTCTCATTCTACCGTAGGTGCGAGTCCGGGCGATTCAACCCTCGTCGAGCGCACCTTCCAGCGCAACGGGATCGGTCACCGGGGCCGCGCACTGCAACCCGCGACAGACATAGGCCCGCACGCCCGTCTCCGGGGCGGCTTTCTCCGCGAGCGCGGCGGGCAGATCGCCGGCCGGCGCGGGAATCGCGAAGGTCCACACCGGAGCATCCTGCACCCGCAGTCGCTGCTGCCACGCGGGAAGTTCGTCGGCTGGCCCCCGCAGCACGACCAGGGCCGGCGCCTGGTAATGGATGTCCAGCGCGGTCAGCAGGCTCATGTGGCCCAGTGGCGCCTGCTCGACCATCGGGCCGGCGTTCGCCAGCGTGCGCTCGGCCGCCTCCAGGTAGCGGGGTTCGGACAGCAGGAACCCGAGTTTCTGCAATACCTGAGCGGCGGTCCCGTTGCCGGCCGCCATGGCATCGTCGGCATAGACCTTCGGGCGCTGGATCAGTGCCTCGTGATCCCGGGCGGTGAAGAAGAAACCGCCCTGTTCGCGGTCCTCGAAGTCCTCCAGCAGGGTGTCGGCCAGCGTGGTGGCCCAGGCCAGCAGGTCGCTGTCCCACTCGGCCTCCAGCAGCGCCAGCGTGGCCTCCAGCAACAGGGCGTGATCGTCCAGGTAGGCGCGCGGCATCGCGCCGGTCGCCCCCTCGCGCACGCTGGCGCACAACCGGCCGTCGCGCCACAGACGCTCGCGCACGGCGGTCATCGCCTCGCGTGCCAGGCGCAACCATTCCGGGCGCTCCAGGGCGCGCGCGGCACGCGCCAGGCCCGCGATCATCAGGGCATTCCAGGCGCCCAGGATCTTCTCGTCGCGATGCGGTCGCACCCGGTCCTCGCGTGCCGCGAGCAGGCGTTCGCGGGCCCGGTCCAGACGCGTGTTCGCCTCCGCTTCGTCGATCCCCAGCGCATCCGCGACGGTCGCCGCTGGTGCCACCTCGTGCAGATGCCAGCGCCCCTCGAAATTGGCCGGGCCGTGGAGTCCCCAGACCCGGCTGGCGACGGCCCACTCGTCCTCCGTCAGGAGCGCCTGGACCGTCTCCGGGTCCCAGACATAGAAGCGTCCTTCCTCGCCCTCGGAGTCCGCGTCCAGGCTCGAATAAAAGGCCCCGGAGGGATCCCGCATCTCGCGCTCCAGCCAGGCGACCGTCGGCTCCACCACCCGCCGCGCGCATTCGTCGCCGTGGGCGGCGCGCTCGGCGTACAGCCCCAGCAACGGCCCGTTGTCGTAGAGCATCTTCTCGAAGTGCGGGATCATCCAGCGGGCATCCACCGAGTAGCGGCAGAAGCCACCGCCCACCTGATCGAAGATCCCGCCGGCGGCCATCGCACCCAGGGTACGGGCCAGCATGCGCTCCGCCTCGGCATCGCCATGGCGCGCCGAGTGCCAGGCCAGCCACTCGAGCGACGCTGGGTGCGGGAACTTGGGGGCGTCCCCGAAACCGCCGAACTGCTCGTCGAAGGTCTTCGCCAGTTCGGCGCGCCCCTTGTCGATGACACTGAGGGCCGGGATCGCGCCACCGGCCGGGCTGTAGATCCGCCCCAGTGCCTGCTGCAACGAGTCGTTCTGGCGCTGGATCTCCTCGGGGTGCTCGGCGAGGAAATCGGACACCCGGGTCATCAGGTCCACGAACGATGGCAGGCCGTGGCGCGGGGTGTTCGGGAAGTAGGTCCCGGCAAAAAACGGCACCTGGTCCGGGGTCAGGAAGACGGTCAGCGGCCAGCCTCCGGGGCGCTGCGACAGCAGCATGTGCGCGTTCTGGTAGATGCGGTCGAGGTCCGGGCGCTCCTCGCGGTCCACCTTGATGTTGATGAAGCGCGCGTTCATCACCTCGGCGGTGGCCGGATCCTCGAAGGATTCGTGCGCCATCACGTGGCACCAGTGGCAGGCGGAATAACCAATCGAGAGCAGGATTGGCTTGTCCTCCCGGCGGGCGCGGTCCAGCGCCTCCTCGCCCCAGGGATACCAGTCAACAGGGTTGTCGGCGTGCTGCAGCAGATACGGGCTGCTGGCCCCGGCCAGTCGATTCATCGCGCGGCCTCCTTGCAGGTGGATCGGGCTAGCGGCATACAGGTGCATGCCGGGGCCCGGGCGAGTAGCATGTGCAGCCGGTTTTTCATCCGCAAGCGCCCATGCCCACACACCCGTTTATCGACCCCGTCGCCCTGTCCATCGGCCCACTGACCCTGTACTGGTACGGCCTGACATACCTGGTCGGCTTCGTCGCCTTCTGGGCGTTGGGCGTATGGCGCACCCGCAGCCGCAACTGGGACCCCCTGCACCCCTGGCAGGTCGGTGACCTGCTGTTCTGGGGCGTACTCGGGGTCGTCGTCGGCGGGCGGCTCGGCTATGCACTGTTCTACAACCTCGACACCACGCTGGCCGACCCGCTGAGCCTGTTCCGCATCTGGGAGGGCGGCATGGCCTTCCACGGCGGGCTGGCCGGCGTGCTGGTCACCTGCTGGCTATACGCCCGCAAGATCGGCCAGCCGTTCTTCCGTCTGACCGACTTCATCGCCCCCCTGATCCCGATCGGCCTGGGCGCCGGGCGCATCGGCAACTGGATCAACGGCGAGCTGTGGGGCAAACCCACCGACCTGCCCTGGGCCATGGTCTTCCCGGCCGCGGACTACATCCCCCGTCATCCGTCGCAGCTGTACCAGGCCTTTCTCGAAGGGCTCGTGCTGTTCGTGGTGTTGTGGGTCGTCTCGCGCCAGCCGCGGCGTACCGGACTGATCTCCGGGCTGTTCCTGACGCTTTACGGCAGCTTCCGTTTCGCGGTCGAGTTCGTGCGCGTGCCCGACGCCCATCTCGGCTACCTCGCCTTCGACTGGCTCACCATGGGACAGGTCCTGACCCTGCCGGTGATCCTGTTCGGCGTTGCCCTGATCGTCTGGTCGCGGCGCAACCCCCTGCCCGCACCCCGCCCGGCCCCGGAGACCGCCTGAGATGCAGCAATACCTGGACCTGGTGCGGCACATCCGCGACCACGGCACGGACCGTCCGGACCGCACCGGTACCGGCACGCGCTCGGTCTTCGGCTACCAGATGCGCTTCGACCTGGCCGACGGCTTCCCGCTGGTCACCACCAAACGCACCCATCTGCGCTCGGTAATCCACGAACTGCTGTGGTTCATCGCCGGCGATACCAATGTCGGCTACCTGCGCGAGCACAAGGTCCGCATCTGGGACGAGTGGGCCACCGAGGCCGGCGACCTGGGCCCCGTCTACGGCGCGCAGTGGCGCAACTGGGCCGGCCACGACCAGCTTGCCGAACTGATCGACAACCTGAGGAACCGCCCCCACTCCCGGCGCCACATCATCAGCGCCTGGAACGTGGCCGACCTGCCGGACGAATCCATCTCGCCGCAGGCGAACGCGGAGGCCGGACGCATGGCCCTGGCGCCCTGCCACACCCTGTTCCAGTTCTACGTGGCCGACGATCGCCTGTCCTGCCAGCTCTACCAGCGCAGCGCGGATGTCTTCCTCGGCGTGCCGTTCAACATCGCCAGCTACGCCCTGCTGACCCACATGCTCGCGCAGGTGGTGGGCCTGAAGCCCGGCGAGTTCGTCCATACCTTCGGCGACGCCCACCTCTACCGCAACCACCAGGAGCAGGTCGAAGAACTGCTCGGGCGCGAACCGCTGCCGCTACCAACCCTGCACCTGAACCCGGACGTCACCGACCTGTTCGCCTTCACCTTCGACGACATCGAGGTGCGCGACTACCAGTCGCACCCCCCGATCAAGGCCCCCATCGCGATCTGAGCGTTACCGGAGTCCCCATGCCCCAGCCCGAGATTCATCTGATGGTCGCGCTCGATCCGGATCACGTGATCGGGCGCGACAACGACCTGCCCTGGCACCTGCCGAAGGACCTGCAGCACTTCAAGCGAATGACTGCCGGTCACCCGATGATCATGGGGCGGCGCACCTTCGAATCCATCGGGCGCCCGCTGCCGAAACGCCGCAACCTGGTGCTGACGCGCCAGGCGGACTGGCAAGCGGAGGGTATCGAGGTCTATCGCGATCTGGATGCGGCGCTGGCCACCATCGAGGCCGGCCCCGCCTTCGTGATCGGCGGCGCCGGGCTGTTCGCGGAGACCCTGCCGCGCGCCGACGTGCTGCACCTGACCCGGGTGCACGAGTGCCATGCCGGCGACACCTTCTTCCCCGCCCTCGACCCCGCGGACTGGGACGTCGTCTGGTCCGAGCACCACGAAGCCGACGAACGCCACGCCTGCCCCTTCACCTTCGAACGCCTCGAACGCCGCCGCTGAACGCGACCCGGCGCCGTCCAGGGACCGTGCGGGCCCGGGTATGTACAGCACCCGGCGGCCGAAGGTGGCCCTGGAACGCAGTGGTACACGCCCCAGGGCTCCACGCCCCTCCTGCTTCGTGATCCCGGAAACCACGTAGCGGTTATCCGGGATCACGGCGGCCGGGGTTCCCGGCCCTTCGCTTCGCTGCGGCCGGGATGACAGTACAGGGGCCGGGGCCGGGGACGGGGACATTCCAGAAAGGCCCGGATTAAAGCGACCTGCGGCGGGCTATTTGCGCCCCTGGACGATCCCCCTGACTGGCTGACCCTCGTGGCTAATCAGGAACAATCTTTCTCTGTGCCCCCTAGGGTGCACAATCGCCCGGATCCTTAGCCCGTTCTTCGTGCCTTCGTGCGCTTCGTGGTGAAGAAAGGTGTTGTCAGCGCCCGCCAAAGTGGGGTATCAGGCGGCCGGGCAGCAGGTGGACCAGGATGAAGCCCAGCATCGCGGCGACCACGATGGTCGGGCCGGTCGGGGTGTCGTACTGGAAGGAGCCCCACAGCCCGGCCCCCACGGCCAGCATGCCGATGATGCCGGCGAGGATCGCCATCTGCTCGGGGGTGGCCGCAAAGCGCCGGGCACTGGCCGCCGGGATGATCATCAGCGCCGTGATCAGCAGCACGCCGACCACCTGCATCGCCGCCGCGATCACCAGTGCGATCAGCAGCATCAGGCCCAGCCGCACCAGCAGCACCGGCACACCCTCCACCTGGGCGAGCTCCTCGTGCACGGTCAGCGCCAGCAGCGGGCGCCACAGCAGGATCAGCAGCAGCAACGCCACGCCACCGCCGATCGCGATGGACATCAAGTCGTTGGTGCCCACCGCGAGGATGTCACCGAACAGGTAGGCCATCAGATCCACCCGCAACCCCTCGATAAAGGTAACGGCGACGATCCCCAGCGACAGCGAACTGTGCGCGAGAATCCCGAGCAGGGTGTCCGAGGCCAGTTCCTGCCGCCGCTGCAGCAGTACCAGCAGGATGGCGATGGCCACGCACACGATCGTGACCATCAGGTTCAGGTTCAGCCCCAGGAGTACCCCGAGGGCGACGCCCAGCAGCGCCGAATGCGACACGGTATCGCCGAAATAGGCCATGCGGCGCCAGACCACGAAGGCCCCCAGCGGACCCGCGACGGCGGCCACCATCAGCCCCGCCAGCAGCGCACGAATCAGGAAATCGTCGAGCAGGCCATCCATCATCGGGAGTCGCCCCCGGGACCGGGCCGGTGGGCATGGCCGCAGCCGGCGTGATGTTCGTGTACATCCCCGGCGACATCGTGCACGTGGTCGTGATCGTGCCGGTAGACGCCGATCCCCTGCATGTCCGTCTCCGGGAACAGGCGCTGGTACTCGGGATGCCGCGATACCTCCTCCGGCCGGCCGGTGCAGCACACATGCTGGTTCAGGCAGATCACCGCATCGGCCCCGGCCATCACCAGGTGCAGGTCGTGCGACACCATCAGCACCCCGCAGCCGGTCTCGTGGCGGATGTCATCGATCAGCTTGAACACCTCGCCCTGGCCGACGATATCCACCCCCTGGGCGGGCTCGTCCAGCACCAGAAGGTTCGGCCGATTGAGTAGGGCGCGCGCCAGCAGCACCCGCTGCATCTCGCCGCCGGAGAGCGACTGCACCGGCTTGTGCAGCAGATGCGGCACGCCGACCCGCTCCAGGCCTTCGCGCAGGACGGCCTCCGGGGCCCGCTGGCGCAGCGTCAGGAAACGCCGCACCGACAATGGCAGCACCGGCTCGATCTGCAGGCGCTGGGGCATGTAGCCGATGCGCAGCCCGCGCCGGCGTTGTACCCGGCCCTGTCCCGGCTTCCACAGTCCCAGCAGCACTCGCAACAGCGAGGTCTTGCCCGCCCCGTTGGGGCCGATCACCACGGTCACCTCGGCCGGCCGCACCTGGACCGAGACATGATCCAGGATCACCCGCCCGCCGCGTTCCAGCGAGACGTCGCGGGCGGCCAGCAACGGCGAGGCGTCCGTCGCCGGTTGCGCGTGCGGGGAAGGGGTTTCGCGATTCATATTGGTATACTATAACGTTATTGAATCCGATGGAGAATCCGCCCATGCGCTCTGCTGCCCGCCGCCCGACCTTCCTCGCCCTGCTCCTGGCCCTGGCGTTTCTGGTGACGGTGGCCATGCCCGCGCAGGCCGACAGCCCGCGCATCGTCGCATCGATTCTACCGATTCACAGCCTGGTTGCCGCGCTGGCCGGCGACACCCACGAGGTGGAACTGCTGGTGCCGGCCAGCGCATCGCCCCACGGCTATTCCATGCGTCCCTCCGAGGCACGGCGCCTGCAGCAGGCCGACCTGGTGGTCTGGGTCGGTCCGGAGCTCGAGGGCTTTCTGGAGCGCTCGCTGCACGGGATCGCCGACCGCGCGACGGTCATCAGCCTGATGCACGACCTCGAGCTCGATCTTCTGGAGGGCCGCACCGGGGGCGTATGGGAAGGCCATCATGACCACGGCGACGATGGCGGCCATGGGCATGACGATCACGGCGATCACGGCGATCATGGACATGACCATCATGCCCACGACGATCACAACGGACACGCGGACCACGCACACGACCATGACGCGCACGACCACGATGCTCACGGCTCGGATAATCATGGACACGCCGCGCATGACGACGGGCACGGGCATGCACATGGCGATTACGACAGCCACCTGTGGCTGTCGCCGGGCGTCGCACGGGCCATCGTCGAACAGCTTGCGGAGCGCCTCGCGGAACTCGATCCGGAACAGGCCGCAACGATCCGGGACAACCGGGACGGCCTGCTCCAGCGCATCGACGAGATGGACGCCAGGATCGCCGAGCAACTGGCGCCGGTACGCGACCAGCGCTTCATGGTGTTTCACGACGCCTACCAGTACTTCGAGCAGCACTATGGCCTGAACGCGGCCGGCTCCATCAGCGTCGATCCCTCGCGCATGCCCGGGGCCCGCCGGCTGTCCGAACTACGCGGCCGTCTGGCACAGGGCGATGTCGCCTGCCTGTTCACCGAACCGCAGTTTCGCCCGGCGCTGGCGGAAACCGTGGCCGAGGGTACCGGCACCCGGCTCGGCATGCTCGATCCAATCGGCGCGGAGCTGGAGCCTGGCCCCGATGCCTGGTTCCTGCTGATGCAGGGTATGGCGGACGGCTTCACCGACTGCATGGCACATAACGGCTCCTGACGGACACGCGGCCCCACCTCCGGACGCCGCGCATCGCCGCCCCACCTTCCTGTGCCGTCACCCCGGAAACCGCGTAGCGGTTATCCGGGATCTCCCACGCCGGGACAGCCCCCGAAGCCGGATATCCCGGCTCTGCGCTTCGCTTCGGCCGGGGTAACCGAAGGGAAAAGGCCCGGATGCCCACCGCGGTCAGAGCAGGATCAGCCCCCACACCAGCGCCGCCAGGAGGAAGCTGACCAGCACCGCGGCCGAGGCCATGTCCTTGGCGCGCGCCGACAGCGGATGGCGTTCGTCGCCAAACCGGTCGATTGCCGCCTCCACCGCCGAGTTCAGCAGTTCCACCACCAGGATCAACAAGGCACTGCCGGCCAGCAGAGCCCGCTCCACCCCGCTCTCGCCCAACCAGATCGCCAGCGGCAGCAATACCGCGAGCAACGCCAGCTCCTGACGAAACGCCGACTCGTGCTGATACGCCTCGCGCAGCCCGCGCCAGGAATACCCGAAGGCATGCAGCACCCGGCCCAGACCGCGTCGGCCACTATGCGCCACCCGGATTCCCCTCGGTGCGCCCCGTCATGCGGCGGGCGGCGGCGCCACGGCCACCCGGTTGCGGCCCTCGCGCTTGGCGCGGTAGAGCGCCTCGTCGACCCGCCGCAGCAGCTCACCGCGGGGCTCGCCGGGGTGAAACGCCGCCACCCCGAGGCTGACCGTGACCCTGCCTACGCCCGGGAAGGCATGCCCGGCCACCCGCGCCCGGATCAACTCCGCCACCCGTGCGCCGGCCTCCGCCGGGTCGCCCGGAAGCAGGACCATGAACTCCTCGCCCCCCCAGCGCCCGAGCACATCCGCGCCACGCAGGCGTTCGCCCGCCACGCGGGTCACCTCCTGCAACACCACATCCCCGGCGGCATGACCATAGGTGTCGTTGACCTTCTTGAAGTGATCGAGGTCGAACATCACCAGCGAGAACCCCTGTCCGTAGCGTTCGGCGCGCTCGACTTCGCGATCCAGCAGGCTTTCGAAATAGCGCCGATTCGCAACACCGGTCAGTCGGTCATAGAAGGCCTGACGCTCGAGTTCCGCCTGGTTGCGTTCCAGCTCTTGCTGGGTGGCCTTCAGCGCGGTGATGTCGACCGCCGTTCCGGCCACCCGGGTCACCCGACCCTCTGTGTCCGCAATCGGGTAACGGCGGACCCGAACCCAGCGCTGCTCCCCGTCCGGGCGCAGAATTCGAAAGGTCTCGTCGGCCGTTCCGTCCCCGAAAGCCCCGGAAAGAAACACCGCCTCCACCCGGGCACGGTCCTCCGGATGCACGGCCTCCAGCATCTCGGTCCGGTCGCGGTACAGGTGCTCGCGGCTGTACCCCCAGACCCGTTCGTAGGCCGGATTGACGTACAAAATCGAATGCTCGTCCTGCAGCCAGAAGACCTCGTTCACGGACCCGGCCAGCTGGCGGAAACGCGCCTCGCTCTCGCGCAGGGCCTCTTCCACGGCCTTGCGTTGCGAGAGATCACGCAGGATGGTCGAGATTTGCCGCACCTGCCCCTGGCCATCGTGGCGAACCATGATGACCTGGGACACCGGCACTTCGTGGCCTTCGCCATCCAGCACGACAGTCTCGCCCTGCCAGATGCCCTCGCGCATCGCCACCGGGACCGCCTCCTGCAGGATATGGTCCGCGGCCCAGGGCGGATGGAACCGCCGGACCGTGGTCTCCAGGGAATCCACCTCCGTCGGCAGGCTTCGTGTATTCCAGCCGGTTTCGGGGTCCCACGGCTCTCCGGAGGCCGGTGGCAGACCGAACAATGCACGCCCGCCCGCATTCAGGAACAGCATGTTCCCGTCCGGCCCGTGCATGCCGACCACATCGGGGGTGAACTCCAGGATGCCGACCAGCCGGCGCAGGTTCTCCTCCAGCGCGCGGCGGTCGGTCACGTCCTGCACCGTCCCGATCAGGCGTCGGGGCTTGCCGCCGGCATCGCGCTCGACCGCGCCGCGCGTGTGGACCACGCGCTCACGGCCATCGGGCCGCAGGACCCGGAAATGAATGTCGTACTCCCCGGTCTCCAGCGCCGACTCCACCGTGGCGGCCACGCGGTCCCGGTCGTCCGGGTGCACGGCCTGCAAGAAGCCCGCATAGTTCGCCTCCCAATCCTCCCGCCGCAGGCCGAAGATACGATAGACCTCGTCCGACCAGCGCGTGCGATCCTCCTGGATCGTCCAGACCCAGCTCCCCACGTGCGCGATGCGCTGCGCCGCGGCCAGTTCCTCGCCACGCTCGCGCAGGGCCCCCTCCATCGCCACTTGCTCGGTAATGTCGATCATCACCCCGTGCCAGACGATGCTGCCGTCCGTTCGCAGGACTTGCGGCGTCGCGCGGCCCTCGACCCAGACCGTCCCACGTAACGGATGGCGGACGCGGAAACGCACCTGCCAGGGCCCCAGCGAGCGCGCCGACTCCTGGATGCTGACCTGGATCCGCGGAAGATCCTCGGGGTTCACCCGGGCGAAGGCCGCATCGGCATCCTCCTGGATCTGGTCAGGGGACAGCCCGTACACCCGCTGGACGCCTTCGCTGACGAACGGGAAGGCATGCCGCCCGTCCGGATACAACCGATACTGGTAGATCGCCCCGGGCAGGTGGCTGGTTGCCTTGGTCAGACGCGCCTCGCGCTCATGCCGGGCGGTCTGGTCCTGGAACGAGACCACGGCGCCGTCGACCCGCCCGGACATGTCGAACGTGGGTGCGGTAAAGACGCTCACCGGAAACAAGGTCCCGTCGGCCCGCGCGAAGTGATCGTCCCAGGCCTCCAGCGGTTTGCCGGTCTCGAGGACGCGGTAGATCGGACAGGCCTCGGACGGATAGGGCGTCCCGTCCACCAGGGTGTGATGGTTGGTCGAATGCGCGTCCCGCCCGAGGGCATCGCCTTCGCTCTCGAAACCGAGCAGGCGGCAGGCCGCCGGGTTCAGGAAGGTATAGCGGCCATAGCGATCCAGGCCAAAAACCCCTTCGGCCAGGCTGCCCAGCAGACGCGTCTGGAAGGCCTCGGCCGCCCGCAGCTCGGTGACATCCTCGATCACCCCATCGAACACGAACCGGCCATCCGCATCCTCGGTCCGATAGGCGGTGATCCGGGCACGGAAGGGCCGTCCCCGCAGGGTCCTCAGATCCACTTCGCGACCGATCACCCGCCCATAGGTCTCGAGATCGCGACTGAACGCGTCGCGCTCGAGCGGATCGCGGTAGAGCTCGCGGACCGGCGTCGAGCGCAGTTCGATCTCGTTGGCGGCCTCGAACAGCTCCACCATGGCCGGATTGAGACGGACAAAGCGGCCCTCCGGCCCCGGGGTGTTGCGGTAGACCCCCACCGGGAGGCGACCGAAGGCCACGCCGTAGAACTCCAGCTCGTGTTCGTAGCGCCGGGTCTCCGACACGTCGTGAATGATCGAGTAGAGGTATCGGTGCCCGTCCAGCACCACTGGGCCGGAGTACACCTCGACATCACGAATCTCGCCCCCGCAAATGCGGTGGCGGAAGCGGAAGAAGCGGCGTTCCTCGCGGGCCGCCCGCTCCATCTCCGCATGCACCTCGTCCGCCGAAAGGGTATTGATGTCCTGGATGTGCATGCGCTTCAGCTTCTCGGCCGAATAGCCGTAGAACGCCACCGCGGCCGGGTTGACATCGACGATCCCGCCATCCTCCGGGTTGATCAGCAGCTTCGGGGCGGCATTGGCGGTAAAGGTCTGTTCGTAGACCTGGGCGGCCGAATCGCCCGGCGCCCGGCGCTGGATGGTGGCAAGCCGCCCGTCCGGGTCGGGCGCCAGCACCAGCGTGCAGGCAACCGCCGTCGCGTCCTCCACGTGCGGCGCCCTGAATGAAAGCTCCAGAGTCACTTCGGCCGAACCGGAGCGCGCGAGGGCGTCCATCAACGCCTTGTGCTGCCCCTGCGGCACACAATCGGCCAGCCGCACACCATGGAGGTCGTCCGCCGCGCAGCCCAGCCATTCTGCCAGGCGCGCATTGGCCGCACGGATGCGACCGCTGGCCTCCAGAAACACCAACCCCACGGCGGCCCGGTGGAACAAGCCCGCGCCTGCATGCTCCGCAGGATCCATCAAGTCTCCCTCAGCCGGTTGGCCGTGGCCGTCAATCCTGCCATACGACCCGATTGCGCCCCGAGCGCTTGGCCCGGTACATCGCATCGTCCGCGCGCTTGATCCAGTCCTTGATCGCCTCGCCACGACGACACTCGGCCACCCCCAGACTGATGGTCACCCGCCCGACCCGGGGCAGATCCAGCGCGGCCACCTGCCGGCGCAGATCCTCGGCCAGGCGGCAGGCATCTTCGGCCCGGGTACTGGGCAGCATGACCATGAATTCCTCGCCGCCCCAACGACCCAGCACATCGGACTGGCGCAGGCGTTCGCCGGCCGTCGCCACCACCCGGCGCAGGACCTCGTCGCCGATGTCGTGGCCATGGGTGTCGTTGATCCGCTTGAAGTGGTCCAGGTCCAGCATCACCAGCGAACAGGGGTCCGCATAGCGCTCCGCCCGCCGGGCCTCCTGCTCCAGCAATGCCTCGAAATGGCCCCGATTGGCGGCATCGGTCAGCGTGTCGTAGAAGGCCTGATATTCCAGCGCAGCCTCCAGCTCCTTCTGCCGCGAGATGTCGTGGAACATGGCGATGTAGTACTCGATCACACCGCTGGCATCCCGGATCGCGGTCACGATCTCGTGCAGCGGAAAGATCCGGCCATCCTTGCGCCGGTTCCACACCTCGCCGGACCAGTGGCCGTTTGCACGCACGGACTGGAACATCTCCTCATAAAAGCCGCGGTCCTGACGGCCCGAATTCATGATGCGCGGATTCTGGCCCACCGCGTCTTCCTCGGTGAATCCCGTGAGCTCGGTAAAGGCCGCATTGACGCGCTGGATCGTACCCTCGACATCGGTGATGAAGATGGCCTGACTGCTGTCGAAGGTCGCCGCCAGCAGACGCTGCTCCTGCTCCAGATGATGGCGTTCGGTGATGTCCTGGACCGTGCCGATCATCCGCTGGACGCGTCCGTCGGCATCGAACTCTACATAACCGCGTTCGTGCACCACGCGCTCTTCGCCGTCCGGGCGCAGAACCCGGTGCACGATATCAAGCGCCCCGTCCCCACCCAGAGAGGCATCCACCTCGGCCTGGACCCGTTCGCGATCGTCCGGATGCGCCGCATGCATAAAGGCCTCGTGCGTCCCGCCCCATTCACCGCGGGACATCCCGAAAATCCGGAAGACCTCGTCCGACCAGCGAACCTCGTTGCGGACAAAATCCGACACCCAGTTGCCGATATGCGCGATGCGCTGGGCCTCGGCCAACTCGCGCTCGCGCAGATGCAGGACCTCTTCGGCTTGCACCCGTTCGGTGATGTCCAGGATCACCCCGAACCAGAGCACACTGCCATCCTCCAGTGCCTCGGGACTGGCGTGCCCTTCCACCCAGATCTCGCCGCGCTCGGGGTGGCGCACGCGATAGCGCTGACGCCACGATTCCAGGCAGCGCATGGAGGCCTCGATACTGGCGGCGACCCGATCAACATCATCCGGGTGGATCACGTCGAAGACGCGGCGGGCATCGAGCATTACGGCCTCGGGCGTCACGCCGTACACATCGACCATGCCCTCACTGGCATACGGGAACGACGCCCGGCCATCCGGGTGCTGGCGGTACTGGTAGATCACCCCGGGCATGTTGTGCGCAATCTTTTCCAGATGGCGCTCGGTCTCCACCCGCGCCCCCACGTCCTGGAAGGCCCCCACCAGTTCAACGACCGCGCCCTGACCGTCGCGGATCGCGGTAACCTGATCCTCCAGCCATTGCCAGTGCCCGCTGGGCATGCGCTGGCGATAGCTCAGACGACAGAATCCGCGCGCGCCCTCGGCCAGCCAGCGCTTCACCTGGCCGACAGAGCGACGAAAATCCTCGGGAGCCAGATGGGTCCGCAGCCAGTCCGGCTGGGTCGTGATCTGTTCCGGTGCCCAGCCAGTGACCGCCTGCACGTTGCGGCTGAGCCAGGTCATGGTGCCGAAGTCCGACGGGTCCATGGTGTAGATCACCGCGGGACTGGCACGCAGCAGGGTCTCGGTACGCTGCTCCGTCTCCTTGCGCACGGCGATATCGGCGACCGCCACGAGCAGGGCCTCGGGACAGTCCTCGGTGGCCGGGATTCGGCTCGTGGTCATTTCCACCCAGCGCGTCTGGCCGGTGGCATCCAGCAGACGCGCCTCGAAGCTGCTGGTGCTGCAATCCCCGTTCAGCAGGGCGTGACGCCGCGCCGCGCAACGCTCCCGGTCGTCCGGGCACACGTAGTCTTGCAGGATCGCGTCGGTCAGATCCGCCGGATCGCAGGCCAGCAAGGCGCCCAGGTGGGGATTGGCGCGCAGGATGCGCCCCTCGGTATCCATCTCGGCCAGCCCCACCGGCGCATGCTCGAACAGCGCCGCATAGCCGTGGATGGCACAAATCTCGCTCATCGGGTTCCTTGCCCGTCTGTGTCTCTCTTTTCGGAGACTTCGTGAAAGACACGCCCGGCGTGTCTTCTGCCCTCGGACCTGGCAGTGGATTGATAGACTGAATCCAGAAAACTACCAGATGACGAGTCTGGTTTCCGCTTGACCCCACAAAAAGGCGTTTACTGCCCTGCAAAACGGAAACGCCCCCGACAAGCGGGGGCGTTTCCGAACGAACCAGGAAGCCCGGGGCCGGCCCCGGGAATCCCGTCAGCCGTGCGTACCGGTGCGCGGCGCGCTGGCGTCCCCGTCCTCGGCGGGCTGGAACACGACATCCAGCGCCTTGGCGGCGGCCACTTCGTTGAAGCGCCGGTTCGGTAGCGTGTGTGGCGCGCTCTTGATCGTTTCCATGTCGTTCTCCGACTCGGCCAGGATGCAGGCCATCGCCTCGACAAAGCCGTCCAGGGTCTCTTTCGACTCGGTCTCGGTCGGCTCCACCAGCAGGCACTCCGGCACCAGCAGCGGGAAGTAGGTGGTCGGCGCATGGTAGCCGTGGTCGAGCAGGCGCTTGGCCACATCGCCCGCAGTCAGTCCACGTTCCTTGGCCTGCTTCTTCATGGTCACGATGAACTCGTGGGTGGCACGGCGCTTGGGATAGGCCAGGTCGAACCCGGCTGCGGCCAGTTCGCGCGCCAGGTAGTTGGCATTCAGGGTCGAGAATTCGGAGACCCGCACCATGCCCTCGCGCCCCAGCATGCGCATGTAGATATAGGCCCGCAGGAGCACACCGGCGTTCCCGGCAAACGCGGACAGGCGCCCGATGCTCTGCGGACGATCGGACTCCTCGGCAAAGCGGTAGCCGCCCTGCTCCGCCTCGACAACGTGCGGGATCGGCATGAACGGCAGCAGCCGTTCGGCCACGCCCACGGCACCGGAACCCGGTCCACCGCCACCATGCGGCGTGGAGAAGGTCTTGTGCAGGTTCATGTGGATCACGTCGAAGCCCATGTCGCCCGGGCGCACCTTGCCGAGGATCGCGTTCAGGTTGGCGCCGTCGTAGTACAGCAAGCCGCCGGCCTCGTGCACGATGCCGGCAATCTGCTTGATGCGCCGTTCGAACACGCCCACGGTGGACGGATTGGTCAGCATGATCCCGGCGGTGTGCGGACCCACGGCGGCCTTCAGGGCCTCGATATCCACGTCACCGGTATCGTCGGTGGGGATCTCGCGCACCTCGTAGCCACACATGATCGCGGTCGCCGGGTTGGTACCGTGGGCGGCATCCGGCACGATGATCTCGCGGCGCTCGGTATCGCCGCGGGAATCGTGGTAGGCGCGGATCATGGCCACACCGGTGTACTCGCCCTGGGCACCCGCCATCGGCGCCAGCGACACGGCCTTCATGCCGGTCACTTCCTTCAGCATCTCCTGCAGCTCGAACATCGTCTGCAGGAAGCCCTGGCTGTGGCTGGCCGGAGCAAGCGGATGCCGGTTCAGGAACCCCGGAAGCATCGCCAGGCTGTTACAGGCGCGCGGGTTGTACTTCATCGTGCACGAGCCCAGTGGGTAGAACTCGGTGTCGATGGAGAAGTTCTTCTGCGACAACCGCGTGTAGTGCCGCACCACGTCCAGTTCCGAGGCCGCCGGCAGACCCGGGGCGGACTTGCGCTGCAGGTTCGCCGGGATGCGGGTCGCGGCGTGGTCGCGCGGCGCCTGGGCCACGGCCGAGCGGCCGGCGCGGGAACGTTCGAAGATCAGATTGGCTTCAGTGGTGCTCATAGCGGTTTCTCGCTTGCGTATTCGGGTGACGGCGACCGGGCACAGGCCC
Organism: Thioalkalivibrio sp. ALMg3; assembly: GCF_000381225.1. Lineage (NCBI taxonomy): Bacteria > Pseudomonadati > Pseudomonadota > Gammaproteobacteria > Chromatiales > Ectothiorhodospiraceae > Thioalkalivibrio > Thioalkalivibrio sp. ALMg3. The sequence goes on from NZ_KB906221.1 coordinate 197,187, forward strand.
GGCCACCGGCGGCACGGAGGGAGTCCGGCCGATTACTGGGTCGGGCTCAGGTTGGCCCGATCATCCAGGGCCGCGAACGCGGCGTCGTAATCCGGCTCGTCGCCGATCTCGGAGACCAGCTGGGCGTGCATCACCAGGTTGTCGGTATCCAGCACGACCACACCGCGCGCGGTGATCCCGGCCAGCGGGCCGTCCTGGATCAGCACGCCGTAGTCCTTGGCGAAATCGCGATCACGCATCATCGACAGCACGGTCACGCGTTCCAGGTTCTCGGCAGCGCAGAAGCGGCTCATCGCGAACGGCAGGTCGGCGGAGACGATCAGGATCTCGAGATCCGGACGGCTGGCGACCATCTCGTTGAACTTCTTGGTGGAGTCGGCGCAGACCGGGGTATCCAGGCTGGGCACGATGGAGATCAGCTTGCGCTTGTCGCCGAAGTCGGCCAGCGAGACATCCTGCAGATCCTTGTTGGTCAGCTTGAAGTCCGGGGCCGGCGAGCCCACGTGCGGCAGATCGCCGTTGGTGTTGATCGGATTACCTTGCAGCTTGATTTCGGCCATGGTTGCCTCCCGGCTTGATGTGTATGGCGCTTGGTGTCGTTGACCGTGGGAAGCCGATAACCGCCTCAGGCGGCCTGCTCCCAAGTGGTCACGTACTGCTCCAGGTCGGATTCGGTCTTGGTCTCGGTGGCGCAGGCGAGCACGCAGCCATCCAGCTGCGGATAGTCCCGGCTCAGCTCGAGGCCCGCCAGCACGCCGGCATCGGCCATGGTCTGCACGCGGGTCGCGGCATCGCCGCCGAAGTCCAGCGCGACTTCGTGGAAGTACTCGCCGGTAAAGCGCGGCTTGATGCCCTTGGTGGCCAGTTTTTCCACCAGCGCATGGGTGTTGGCGTAGCAGGCCTCGGCCACGCGGGTCAGGCCCTCGTCACCCAGCAGCGACATATGGATCGTCGACGCCGTCACCACCAGTCCCTGGTTGGTGCAGATGTTCGAGGTCGCCTTGGAACGGCGGATATGCTGCTCGCGCGCCTGCAGGGTCAGCACGAAACCGGGCTTGCCGTCGGCGTCCTCGGCACGGCCGACAATGCGCCCCGGCATCTGCCGGATATGCTTTTTCAGCGTGGTCATGAAGCCGTAGTACGGCCCGCCGGACGACAGCGGCGCACCCAGCGGCTGGCCCTCGCCGACCACGATGTCCACGCCATTGGCGCCCCACTCGCCCGGCGGCTTCAGCAGCGCCAGCGAGACCGGGTTCACCACGGCGATAACCGGGATGCCGCGTTCCTCGGCCCACCCGGTCAGGGCATCCACGTCCTCCAGGATGCCGAAGAAGTTGGGCTGGCTGATCACCATGGCGGTGACGTCGTCGTCCGCATACGGCGCCAGCACCTCCACCGGGGTCTGGCCGGTGGTTTCGTCGAACGGCAGTTCGACCAGTTCGATGCCCTGGTTGCCGATCAGCGTCTTCACCACCTTCCGATAGTCCGGGTGCAGCGCCCCCGGCAGCAGCACCCGCTTGGCCTTGGAGCGGCGATTCACGCGCACCGCCATCAGCACGGCCTCGGCCAGGGCGGAGGCCCCGTCATACAGGGAGGCGTTGGAGACCTCCATCCCGGTCAGGCGGCTGATCATCGTCTGGTATTCGTAGATCAGCTGCAGCGTGCCCTGGCTGGCCTCCGCCTGGTACGGCGTGTAGGCGCTGTAGAACTCGCCGCGGGTAGCGATCTGCCACACGGCGGCCGGGATGTGGTGCTCGTAGGCACCGGCCCCGATGAAATTCGATGGCATGCCGTCCTTCGCAGCCCGCTCCTGCATCAGGCGGGTGATGCCCATCTCGCTCTCGCCCTCGGGGATCCCCGTGAGTGGCGGCGCACGCAGGTCGGCGGGAATCTCGTCGAACAGGTCCTCGACGGATTCGGCGCCAATGCTGTCGAGCATGGCACGGATGTCTTCTTCGGTATGCGGGATAAACGGCATGTCAGGTCTCGCTTTCGCCGATTGCGGCGAAGTTCGGTTGGGTCCCGGCCGGACGCGGCCGGGACCGGTGATACGCGGCTACGCTCAGGATTCCGCCTCGACGTGCGCGGCATAGGCATCCGCGTCCATCAGCGCATCCAGCTGGCCGGCATCGGACGGCTCCACCTTGAACAGCCAGCCATCCTCGAAGGGCGACTCGTTGACCTTCTCGGGGCTGTCGGCCAGGTCCTCGTTGACCGCGGTCACCTCACCGGAGATCGGCGCATAGATATCCGAGGCGGCCTTGACCGACTCCACCGTGGCGCAGGCCGTGCCGGCCTCGATGGTGCTGCCCGCTTCCGGGGCCTCGACAAACACCAGATCACCCAGCAGTTCCTGCGCGTGATCGGTGATGCCCACGGTCACGCTGCCGTCGGCCTCGCTGCGCACCCACTCGTGGCTTTTGGTGTACTTCAGATCCTTCGGTGCTTCGCTCATGACATCTTCCTTTTGCTTGTTAGATCCCGCCTGCGCAGTGTAGTCCGGTGCACGCGGGATGAGGCAATCCTCGCTTCAGTTTTTCGGCAGATCGATCTGCGGCTCGCCGTTGCGGACGAACACCGGCTTGACCACGCGCACCGGCAGCTTGCGGCCGCGGATGTCCGCGTGCAGCTGCTCGGCCTCGACCCCGGCCGGGATACGCGCGAACGCGACCGACACGCCCAGACTGGGCGCGAAACTGCCGGAGGTGACCACGCCGTCGCCGGCCTCGGTTTCGATGCGGGTGCCGCCACGCAGCACCCCGCGACCATCCAGTACCAGCCCCACCATGCGTTCCTTCACGCCCTCGGCCTTCGACTGCTCGATCGGCGCGCGGCCGATGAAGTCCCGCTCGGCATCCTTCAGCGCGATGGTCCAGCCCAGGTTGGCGGTCAGCGGATTGGTCTGGTCGTCCATGTCCGTGCCGTAGAGATTCATGCCGGCCTCCAGGCGCAGGGTGTCGCGCGCGCCGAGGCCGATGGGGTGCACGCCGGCATCCTTCAGCTTTTCCCAGAGACCGTCGGCCTCCTCCGCCGGCAGCATCACCTCGAAGCCGTCTTCGCCGGTGTAGCCCGTGCGGGCGACAAACCACTTGTCATTCCAGACCGCGGAAAACGGCTTGAGATCCCCCGCATTGCGCAGATCGGCCGGCAACAGCGGCAGGGTCTTCTCCACCGCCTGCGGCCCCTGAATCGCAATCAGGGCGAACTCCGGGCGCGGCTCCACGTGTACGTCAAAGTCCTTCGCGACCGCCTGCATGTGAGCGATGTCGCCCTCGGCGGTGGCGGCATTGACCACGGCGCGGTAGGTATCGCCACCGGTCCAATAGATGATCAGGTCGTCGATCACGCCGCCGGCCTCGTTCAGCATGCAGCTGTACAGCGCGCGACCCTCGGTCTTCAGCTTGGCCACGTCGTTGGCCAGCAGATAGCGCAGGAAGGCCTGGGCCTGCGGGCCGTGGATATCCACGACCTGCATGTGCGAGACATCGAACATGCCGGCGGATTCGCGCACCCGCTTGTGCTCCTCCATCTGGGAGCCGTAATGCAGCGGCATCTCCCAACCGGCGAAATCGACCAGCTTGGCCCCCGCGCGCTGATGCGCGGCATGGAGCGGAGTTGTCTTCAACGTCGTCATCTAGTTCTCGCCTTGCTTGCGTGTCGTGGTCGGCTCGCCGGCATCCGCCGGTGGAACCGCGAGGCCCGGCCGCCGCGCTCCGGGCATAAAAAAAGGGGCGGCCGGCAGAATGAATCTGCCAGCCGCCCCTCTGTCCTGAAACCTGAGAGTTTGCGTCGCGTCAGCCCGTTGTCGGACTGCGTGACCGCCCCCTTCGGTGGGCCGTTTCCGGCCGCTCTCCAGAGTGTGTCTCCTGCACCGTTCCGGTCCTGTAGCCTGAGCGATTCCGGGCGGATGTTGCGCCTTCGGCGTCTGCCAATCGACTGGCGATCGCAGATCTCTTCCAGAACGGTGTGCGGGCATTGTCGGGCGCCCACAGACGAAAGTAATTGTAGACCAAAATACCCCCGCTGCGAAAGCCCGGACGGGCCGCGCCACTATTCCGACGCCCCGGCCTGCCCCCTCACACATCCAGAAAGCCCCATCATTGCGAGGAGCGCAGCGACGAAGCAACCTCCTTACGAAACCAGCGGATGCTGACGCTCTGCCAGCTTTCGGAGGTTACTCGCTGCGCTCGCCCTTCGGGCCGGCCTGCGGCCGTTCAACGCGCTGCGCGCTTTTGTGCCGCGTCGCCTTCGGCTCCTCGCAATGACGGTGCCAGTGGCGACCATTGTGCGCGGTGCCCTACAACGCCATGTCGATCGCAAGCAGGACGACGAAGCCGACCAGCACCCCCACCGTGGCCTGGGCCTCGTGGCCCTTGCGGTGCGACTCGGGGATGATCTCGTGACTGATCACGAACAGCATCGCTCCGGCCGCGAACGCCAGCCCCCAGGGCAGCAGGAACTCCATCAGCGTGATCGCTCCGGCCCCGATCAGTCCGCCGATCGGCTGCACCAGGCCCGTCAGCAACGTCACCCCGAATGCCGCCCACTTGCTGTAGCCCAGCGACAGCAGGGCGATGGCGACCACCAGCCCCTCGGGCATATTCTGCAGCCCGATCCCGATGGCCAGCGCGATCCCGTCGCTCACGTCATCGCCGCCGAAGCCGACCCCCACCGCCAGGCCTTCCGGCAGGTTGTGCAGTGCGATTGCAAAGATGAACAACCAGACGCGGCGGATCTTCTGTGGGTCGGCCCCGCTTTGCGGCCCGATGAAGAAGTGCTCGTGCGGCACCAGCTTGTGCAGCGCCAGCAATGCACCGCCACCCAGCCCGATCCCCACCGCCAGTACGACAATGGCCATGCCCACGCCGCCGTACTGCGCCTCCGCCTGCTCCACCGAGGGGAGCACCAGCTCGAAGGCCGTGGCCGACAGCATCACCCCGGCGCCGAAGCCCATCATTGCATCCTCGACCGACTGGCTGATGCGGCGCAGGAAGAAGATCGGGATCGCCCCCACCGCGGTCATCAGACCGGCGACGAAACTCGCCAGCAAGCCGATCTGCAGGGTGCTCAGATCGGCAATGCGTTCTTCCAGCATCGGCCACAGCAGACTGACCAGCCAGATGAAGACCGCCAGCGCGATCAGCGATCCGACGAGGAAGATCCGGGGCACCGGTTTGCCGTGATCCGGCTCGGAAACGGCGGGAGAGGGTTCGGTCATGCGTCGTCCTTGAGAGTCGAAGCCGCCATTGAAACAGGGTCCATCGCGGCGTTCCACAGACGCGCCCAATGGCCGGGTTCGACAAAAGCTATCGTCAACACCCGTTGTGCGCGGTAGAGTTTTCAGCCAAAGCCCCTCCGGACCACAAGGACCCACCGATGCTCGACACCATCGACCAGTTCCTCGGCGACACCGCCGGCCTGCTTTGGGGCAACCCGCTCACCCTGATCCTGCTGCTGGGCACCGGGCTCTACCTCACCATTCGCCTGGGGCTGGTCCAGGTCGTCGCATTCCGCGAGGGCTGGCGCGCCCTGCGCGGGGCGGATGGACGCGGCGGCGGCACCGGGCAGATCTCGCCATTCCAGGCGCTGTCGACCGCGCTGTCCGGCACCATCGGTACCGGGAACATCGCCGGGGTCGCCACGGCCATCGCGCTGGGCGGCCCCGGGGCGCTGTTCTGGATGTGGGTCACGGCCTTCTTCGGCATGGCCACCAAGTTCGCCGAGACCACCCTGGCCGTTCGCTACCGCGAGATCGCCCCGGACGGCAGCATCGCCGGCGGGCCAATGTTTACCCTGCTCCACGGCCTCAAGATGAAGAAGCTGGCCATCCTGTTCGCCGTCTTCACCCTGATCGCCTCGTTCGGCATCGGCAACATGGTGCAGGCCAACTCGGTGGTCGACGGCCTGACCTTCATCGTGCCGGATCTGCGCGCCGACGACGACATCATGGGCTGGATGGCCCTGATCATCGGCCTGACCATGGCCGTGCTGGTGGCGCTGGTGATCATCGGCGGTGTGAAGCGCATCGCCATGATCGCCTCGACCATCGTCCCGTTCATGGCCGTGATCTACATGCTGGGCGCCTTCGTGGTGATTGCCGCCAACATCGAGGCCGTCCCGGCCGCGATCGGGACCATCCTGAATCTCGCGCTCAACCCATGGGCCGCCGGCGGCGGTGCCATCGGCCTCGCCATTCAGTACGGCGTCGCGCGCGGCATGTTCTCCAACGAGGCGGGCCTGGGCTCCTCGGCCATGGCGCACGCCGCGGCCAAGAACGGCGACCCGCCGCGCGAGGGCTCGGTGGCCATGCTCGAGCCGTTCATCGACACCATCGTGGTCTGCACCCTGACCGGCCTGGCCATTGTCGTCACCGGGGCTTATATCGACCGCGCCGACGACGTGGTCGGTGCCTCGCTGACCGCCACCGCCTTCAGCTCCACGCTGGGCCCGTTCGGCGCCATGGTGGTCGGCATCAGCCTGATGCTGTTCGCCTTCTCCACCATGATCGCCTGGTCCTACTACGGCGACCGCTCGGCCTACTTCCTGTTCGGCGAACGCGCGGTGATGCCCTACCGCGTCGTGTTCGTCATCCTCATCGTGATCGGCGCGACCATCCCGCTGGGCGTGGTCTGGAACTTCTCCGACATCGCCAACATCCTGATGGCCGCACCCAACCTGATCGCGCTGATCCTGCTGGCCGGCCTGGTCAAGAAGCTGCGCGACGACTACGTGGCGCATCGCCCGATGCCGGATCGCCATGAGGGATGAGCACAGCTTTGCGGGCGGTCCATCCGACCCGTTCGCACAGGGCCCCGCACGTCCGGACGCGGCCATGCTGGTGCGCGAGGTCGAAGGCGCCCTCGCGGAGGATCTGGGCCCCGATGGTGTCGACGGCGACCTGACCGCCGCCCTGGTCCCGGCTGAACGGGTGGCGCGCGCCACGCTGCTATTGAAGGAAAGCGCGATCGTTTGTGGCCAGCCCTGGTTCGACCGGGTGTTCGCCAGCCTCGCGCCGGAGACCCGGATCGACTGGCAGGTAGCCGAAGGCACCCACGTGGAAGTGGACGACGCACCGCGCGTGATCGCCACCCTGGAAGGCCCCGCACGGGCCGTTCTGGCGGCCGAACGCGCGGCCCTCAACCTGCTCCAGACCCTCTCCGGAACGGCCACCGAGACCGCCCGCTGGGTCGCCCGCCTGGAGGGCACCGACAGCCGCATCCTCGATACCCGCAAGACCCTCCCGGGCCTGCGCCACGGGCAGAAGTACGCCGTGCGCTGCGGCGGCGGCCACAACCATCGCCTCGCCCTGTGGGATGCCGTGCTGATCAAGGAAAACCACATCGCCGCCTGCGGCTCCATCGCGGCCGCAGTGGAACAGGCCCGCACCTTGGGCGCCGGGCGCTGGGTAGAGGTCGAGACCGAGAACCTCGACGAGGTCGATCAGGCCCTGGCCGCCGGGGCCGACGTGATCATGCTCGACGAGCTGTCGATGGCAGATCTGGCCACGGCCGTGCAGCGCATTCGCGGCCGCGCAATCTCCGAGGCCTCCGGCGGGGTCACACCGGATACCCTTGCGGCCATCGCCGCCACCGGCGTGGACTACATCTCGGTCGGCGCGCTGACCAAGCACCTCCACGCCATCGACTACTCCCTGCGCCTGGACTAGCCCGCGGCTTTCGCGTTGCGATCCCGGCGATTACTGCGCGCCGTTCACCGCCTGGGGCCGGGCCTGGTTCATCCTGCGGAGTTTACGGTGCCCCGGTCCGCCACCTGCCTTGTTGTGGCTGGTCCCGGTTCATCGCTGGGTGTTTACGTGCTTTCGGTCCGCATACTGCCCGGCGCTGACTCGCCAGCGCGCCCCGAGGTACTTTCTTGCTTGTCCAAGAAAGGACCCAAAGAAGGACACCCGGATTCCGCCCGGGAACCTCGCTCCGGACGCGCTGGGCCGGCGGCGCTGAACTCGCTACGCCTGCCGGCTCCGCTCAGACATCCAGCGCCTTCTTCCGGCCCATCACGCCCTCCGCGAGGGGCTCCATACGGGAGGCGAAGGTCAAAACCGACCGTATCCCGCGCTTCCGCCTAACCATAAGCATCGCCGCCGGAAAGCCCCGGCGCCCGCCGCGCGGGCGCGGCACGCAACGGCCACAGGCCGAGCGTGCCGAAGATGTACGAACAACTAGCCATCATCCACTGGTAGTAACGTTGGGATAGCCGTTGTTTGGACCTACCTCCCCGTTGTCGTCGCGCCGAGTGGAGAGGCTTTTCGCGGGACGATTCTAAATAGACACGGGGCGCTGGATGTCTGAGCGAAGCGCAGCGTAGCGAGTTCAGCGCCGCCCGCGAAAAGCCTCGGAGCGAGGGAAACCCCGGCCCGCACAGCGGGCCGGGGTCGCGGCAGTCGGGCGTGTTTCTTGGTTACTTCTTTGCACGAGCAAAGAAGTAACTCGCGGCGCGCTGGCGAGTCAGCGCCTGGCAGGCGGCCAGACGAAGCCACCGTAAACACCGGACGATGAACCGGGACCAGCCTTCTGGGATCGGCGCCGCACCGAGGCCACCAGAAACACCAGATGTCGAACGGGACCCAGCCAGGGCGAGCACAGCACACACACCCCAAGTGCGCCATGGGACCGGAAGGACGGGAGGCTAGTTCTGCGAGGCGGGCGGGAGCTGGATGAAGCGTTCGCGGTACAGGCGCAGTTCGTCGATCGAATCGCGGATATCCTGCATGGCCTGGTGCGACGCGTTCTTGCGCAACTGCGCGATCACGTCCGGGGCCCAGCGCCGCGCCAGCTCCTTCAAGGTGGAGACATCCAGATTGCGGTAGTGGAAGTACTGCTCCAACTCCGGCATCAGGCGCGCCATGAAGCGCCGGTCCTGGCAGATGGAATTGCCACACATCGGCGAGGCCCCCTTCGGCACATACTGCGCCAGGAACTCCAGGGTCGCCTGCTCCGCATCGCGGGTGTCCGACGAGCTGTTGCGCACCCGTTCGATCAGCCCCGATGTTCCATGGGTGCGCTGGTTCCATTCATCCATCCCCTCCAGCACCTCGGCCGGCTGGTACAGGGCAATGACTGGCCCTTCGGCCAGGATGTTAAGGTCCTTGTCGGTGACGATGGTCGCCACCTCCAGGATCCGGTCGGTTTGCGGCTCCAGACCGGTCATCTCGAGATCGATCCAGATCAGGTTTTCGGCATTCACGGCCATGTCGCGTACTCCTTCGCGGGGAGGCCGTCGTGTGACGACCACGGCCCTTTCATATGCCGCAGGAGTCTATCATCATGGTTGCGGGGCCTGTGGCCCCGGACTCCAACCCCCGTGATCAGGAGGGAACAATGCGACATACCCACGCACGTATTGCCGCCGGCACTGCCGCGCTGGCCCTGAGCCTTGGCGGCGCGAACATCGCGCTGGCGGATGACATCCGCATGGGACAGGAGCTGCACAGCGACAACTGCATCAGCTGTCACGCCGACATGGTCGGAGGCGATGGCTCCGACCTCTACACGCGATCAAACCGCATGGTCGGCTCGCACGACGAACTGGTGGCCCAGGTTAACAACTGCAATGTGAATCTCGGTACCAACTGGTTCGACGACGAGGTCAATGCCGTGGTCGCCTACCTCAACGCGGAGTACTACCAGTTCGATGACTGATCTGAAGACCAAGCACTGCCAGTCCTGCGAAGGCTTTACCAACCCGATGCCACGGGACGATGCCCAGCGCGCCCTGGGACAGCTGCACGACGCCTGGGGTATCGACGAGACCGGCAAGAGCATCCAGCGCAGCTTCAAGTTCAAGAACTTCCACGAGACCATGGCGTTCGTGAACGCCGTCGCCTGGATCGCGCATGGCGAGGATCATCACCCCGACATGGCGGTCGGCTTCAACCGCTGTGCGGTGGAGTTCTCGACCCATGCCATCGGCGGGCTGAGCGAGAATGACTTTATCTGTGCCGCGCGCGTCGATGCCCTGTTCGACTAACCCTTCCCGCCACGGCCGAGTACGAGCTTGACGCAGATCGCCCGGGTCTTCGCCCGCCACAACCAGATGGCCGACATCGCGGGGCCCGACGCGGCCCCGCGTCGGTTACGCCTGCACCGCCGCTTCCGCGACCTCGCCTGCGGCGACCTGGTCGAGCTGGATGCCACCGGCGACGAGGTGACCCGCCAGCTGGATCGCAACAACGTGCTCGTGCGCCGCGACGGCTTCGGCCGGCGCAAGGTCATCGCGGCCAATATCGACTGCGTGTGGATTGTGATCGCGCCGGAACCGGCACCCTCGCGCAACCTGATCGACCGCTTTCTGGTGGCAATCCTCAACCTGCCCGCCCGCCCCCGCCTGCTGATCAACAAGCAGGACGAGGGGCCCGCGGCCCGGCCCGAGTGGCTGGACGCCTACCGCCAGCTGGACCTGGATCCGCTATTCGTCAGCGCCAAAAGCGGGTTCGGACTGGACGACCTGGCGGCGGCTGCGGCCGGCCAGACCAACATCCTGGTCGGGCAGTCCGGTGTCGGAAAGTCCTCGCTGGTCGCCGCGCTGCTCGATCAGTACGGGATCGTCGACGCGATCGCGCCAACCACTGGCGACCTGGCCGCCTCCGGCGAGGGACGCCACACCACGGTCACCGCCCAGTGGTTTCCACTGGCCAACGGCGGCGCCTGGATTGACTCGCCCGGCGTGCGCGATTTCACGCCCGAAATCCCGTCCCTGGACACCCTGGAGCGCGGCTTCCCGGACATCGCGGAGCGCGGTGATCAATGCCGCTTCCGTGACTGCCGCCACCAGAGCGAGCCCGGTTGTGCGGTACTGGCCGCGATCGAGGCCGGCGAACTCCCCGCCGCACGCCTGCAGGCCTGGCACGCCCTCGCCGCCGAGATCCCCGCCCAGAACCGCGCGCGCGGGTAACTTTTCCTCGACGAAGCACACGAAGAACACCCAGGGTTACAAAGCGATTAACGGGAAGGGGAAGCCTGGACGAAGAAAGGCATTGGAAACCGCGTGTTCGGTGGCGCCCCGCAACGATCCGTGCGAGTCAGAGAATTCCAGTCGGGATTTCTTCCAACCTCCCAATGCCCTGTGAATCGCTTTTCCGGCCCTTCTTCGTGCCTTCGTGTACGTCGTGGTTGCACCAGACGAACTCGGAGAGCCCGCACGGTGGCGTGCAGTGAGAGTTGCGGCGGAACGTGTGGCAGGTGTCGCGGCCGGGGGGACCGGGATCAGAAGGTCAGGCCCATCTCGACGCCGATGACCGAGGAGGCCGGCTCGCGGCTCACGCCTTCAAACTCGAGGCGATCGGCCAGCCAGTTATCCGCGGAGTTCAGCGAATAGTCGTCGTAGTACAGGCTCAGGGACAGCTCGGACTGGTTCTGCAGACGCAGGCGGCCATCCAGGCTCAGGTAACCGGCGGTGCGGCCCGTCTCGCGACTGCGATCACCGTAGCCGAAGCCCAGATCCCGATCCTCGCTGGACAGGGGCTGGCGCACGCCCACCCGGAACTGGCTGTCGAAACGCCCGGAGGCGAAGGTCGGCCCGAAGCTGAAATCGGTGAAGTACGCGGTGGACTCACCGGACGGCCCGAGTTCGTTCCAGTCCGGGCGCGTCTCCATACCCACCCCAAGATTCAGGCCGTAACCGAAGCCCCCACCCAGTTCCTGGTGATAGCCACCCACCGCCTCGAACAGGCGTGTCCCGCCTAAGGCATTGTCGGCCTCGTCCAGGGCCGAGGCATCGCCGGTACTGCGCACCGACAGGCGGTAGCGCGATTCGGTGTCGCGACCCGTTTCCGGCTCGTCGCGCAACGTCACCCCCGCCCCACCGATCCCCTGGGTCTGGGGTGGCGTAACCAACGAGTAACGGTCGGCGGCGCTGGCAGCGCCCGTGCCCAGTGCGAGACCCGCAACCACCAGCGAAGCCACGAACCAGCCCGAGCGCCACGCGCGCGCACGAAGCGGCCGCAGGCATTGTGCCTGCGGCCGCTTCAGGGCTGCACCGTTCGATCCTTGTCGCGTCACACCAGCAATCCGTGTTGTCGTTCCTGGCCGCTAGCCGGGGGGCCAGCTCAGTGCACGCCCAGCGAGGACATGCATGTGTATATGGTAGACCGTTTGCCCACCGTGGTCGTTGCAATTCATCACGGTTCGATAACCGTTCTCCGCAAATCCGCGATCGCGTGCGATCTCCGCCGCGGCCCGGGCCATCTGCCCGATCACCGGGGCCTCCGCAGCGCTCAAATCGTTCAGCGTGGCAATGTGCGTTTTCGGGATCACCAGCACATGTTCGGGCGCCTGCGGATTCAGATCCTCGAAGGCCAGCACCGCGTCGTCCTCGAACACCACCCGGGCCGGGATCTCGCCCGCCACGATCTTGCAGAACACGCAATCCGTCATGCCGCTACTCCTGTATCAAAATATTACCACGCATCAATATTCGCGCCGACCCGAAAGTGCATGCGCCAGGGTGCCGGCATCGATGTACTCCAGCTCGCCGCCGCTGGGGATACCCTGGGCGATACGCGTGGTACGAATCCCGTGACGTGCGGCCATCTCCGCGAGGTAATGCGCGGTCACCTCGCCCTCTACCGACGTGTTCGTCGCCAGGATCAGCTCCTCCACACCCTCCGCCTGCAAGCGGGCCTCCAGTCGGTCGAGCCCCAGCTCCTCCGGGCCAATCCCGTCCAGCGGCGACAACCGGCCCAGCAAAACGTGAAAGCGACCGCCGAAATCCGTGGCCGACTCGATCGCCAGCACGTCGCCGGGGCTCTCTACCACGCAAACCACCCGCGAATCGCGCTCCGGGTCCGCGCAGCGCGAACAGGTCTCGGCCGAGGTCAGCGTGCGGCATACCGAGCAATGCCCGATGCGCGCCACGGCCTCGTCCACCGCCCGCGACAGGCGCCGCGCGCCCTCGCGGTCGCGCTCCAGCAAGTGCAGCGCCATACGCCGCGCCGACTTTGCCCCGACCCCGGGGAGGCAGCGCAGCGCCTGGACCAGCTCGTCCAGTTCCGCTTCCATCAGGCGCGCCCGCTCCGCCGGTTCAGAACGGCAGCTTCATGCCGGCCGGCAGGCCCATGCCCTCGGTCAGGCTGCCCATGCGCTCCTGCGTGGTGGACTCGACCTTCTGCACCGCATCGTTGATCGCGGCGGCCACCAGGTCTTCGAGCATGTCGCGATCATCGTCGAACAGGCTGGGGTCGATCTTCACGCGGCGCGCGGCGTACTTGCCGGTCAACACCACGCTGACCAGCCCGCCGCCGGCCTGGCCCTCGATCTCCATCTCGGCCAGCTCGGCCTGCACCTTCTGCATGTCTTCCTGCATCTTCTGGGCCTGCTTCATCAGGCCACCCATGCCACCTTTCATCATCGGTTCGATCTCCTGCCCCGCACAAAGGCGGGTTTGTCCGTATTCGACGGGTTAGCGCGGGGCCGACGACGCGTCGCCCGCGGAGTTGTCTTCGTTGGTTTCGCGAATGCGCACCGCGCCCAGTTCGGCGCCAAATTCCTGGCCCAGGGCCTGGACCACCGGGTCCTCGCGCATGGTCGTCTCGGCGCTAGCCTGACGCTCTGCCGAGGCCGCCGCAAGCCGCGCCGCGGGTGTCGTCTCCGACGGTTCGGACTGGTTGACAATCTCCAGGCGAAGGGAGTGCCCCAGCGTCTTCTCCAGCGCTTCCTTCAGGCGGGTCCTGGCCCGGTCGGTACATAACGTACCCGGAGCCACCGCAATCACCACGCACTCCTGGTCATGCTTGCGCAGCTCCGCGTGCAGGGCGAGTTCGCGCACCGTCCCCATGGGCAGACCCTCGGCAAAACGGTGCCAGTCGAACATCCCGTCTGCGGCCACGGCGGGTGCGACCGGTTCCGCAGTCGAAGACGCCGCCGGCGTGGCCTGTCGCGGCGACGACTCCCGGTGCGTGGGCTCATCGGCGTGCACCGGCGGTGTGGGTGCCTCCCGCGGAGGTGGCGGCTCGCTCACCCGCTCGCGGGGCGGCGGCGAGTTTTCACCGCTGCGCGAGGCCGCCTGCGCGGCCGATTTCGACACGGCCGGTTCGACTGCAGCGGGTCGCGCCGCCGCTGCGGCATTACGGGAGGGCGCGGCGCGCGGCGCAGACGCTTCCCCGCGCACCGTGGCCGGCCGGCGTTCGGCCTGGCCCTCGTCCTCCCCATACCCCGGGGCTGGCTCCGGGCGAAAGGCCAGCAGGCGCAGCAATGTCATCTCCACGCCCATGCGCGCGTCCGGCGCGTAGGGCAGATCACGCACCCCGTGGATCAGGATCTGATAGGTCAGCTGAATCGTTTCCGGGTCGACCCGGCCGGCGGCCTCGTGTGCCCAGACCAGCGCCTCCTCGCCCGCCGCCGGTGTGGCACCGGCCACCTGCTGCACCGCCACCTGATGCACCAGCGCGGCGAGCTCGTCCAGCAGGCGCGACCAGTCGGGTCCCAGCGTCTCCAGCTCCGCCAAGCCCGCCAGCAGGGCCAGGCCGTCCCCGGCAAACACCGCATCCAGCAGCGCGGCCAGTCGCGTGCGCGGGAGCAATCCAAGCATGTCGCAGGCGTCGGATTCGCTCAGGCGGTCGCCGCCATAGGCAATCGCCTGGTCGGTCAGACTCAGGGCATCGCGCATCGAGCCCTCGGCCGCCTCGCCCAGACGCAGCAGGGCACCCGGCTCCGCCTCGACGCCTTCGGCGGCCAGGATCCGGGTCAGGTGCTCGGCGATCATCGCCGGCGGCATCGGTTTCAGGTTGAACTGCAGGCAGCGCGACAGCACGGTGACCGGCAGCTTCTGCGGATCGGTCGTCGCCAGCAGGAACTTCACGTGTTCCGGCGGCTCCTCCAGAGTCTTCAACAGGGCGTTGAAGCTCTTCTCCGAGAGCATGTGTACCTCGTCGATCAGGTACACCTTGAAGCGCCCGGTGGTCGGGGCATAGGAGACGTTATCCAGCAGCTCGCGGGTATCGTCCACCCGGGTGCGCGAGGCGGCATCCACTTCGATCAAGTCGAGGTGGCGACCCTCGGCGATCTCCACGCAGGAACGGCACTCGCCGCAAGGCGTGGCCGTCACGCCGGTCTCGCAATTGAGACAGCGCGCAAGAATCCGGGCAATGGAGGTCTTGCCCACCCCGCGGGTACCGGCAAACAGGTAGGCGTGATGCAGACGTTCGCCGCTCAGGGCATTGGCCAGGGCGCGCACCACATGCGGCTGCCCGACCAGGTCCTCGAAGCGCGAGGGGCGCCACTTGCGGGCCAGAACCTGGTGACTCATGCCTCCCCCGTCAGTGGAGTCTGTTGCGTGCCCGGGTGCGGGGCAATCACCGCAGGAATCTGGGCCGCAAGGAAAAGGGTGGTGGCCCGCACCCGCCACACCCCGGCGCCCGACGCAGTTGCTACCGTTGCTCCCTTCCGGGCCTGGCGGGGTTCACAACCTGTCGTCGCGAGGGGACTGATACGGACCACCATAACGCGGACCGCGATTCGGGCTTTCCGAATCCGGGCGGCAAGCTTCCGCATTTCCGGCGGACGCGTCAACCTTGAGACGCCACAAAGGCCCGGAACTGACGATAGCCCGAAACTAACAACCGTATAGAGAACGAAAACTGGATCAATGAGAGGCCAGCCCTTATCTTGAGTCTCGCAGTCGGGCATCGCCTCGACCGAACCCAAATCTTCTTTCTGGTCTACTGCAATTAACACCCAAACAGGAGTACGAAACATGGAACTCGAAAATCGCGAAGGTCAGCGCGTCCCGGAAGTCACCTTCCGCTGCCGCAAGGACAACGACTGGAATGACGTCCGCAGCGAAGACCTGTTCAAGGGTCGCAACGTGGTCGTGTTCGCCCTGCCGGGCGCATTCACCCCGACCTGCTCGTCCGCCCACGTGCCGCGTTACAACGAGCTGGCACCGGTGCTCAAGCAGCATGGCATCGACGAGATCGTCTGCATCTCGGTCAATGATGGCTTCGTGATGGAAGCCTGGCAGGCCGATCAGCAGGCCGACCGGGTGACCTTCATCGCCGACGGTAACGGCGAATTCACCGAACAGATGGGCATGCTGGTCGACAAGAGCGACCTTGGCTTTGGTCACCGCTCCTGGCGCTACTCCATGCTGGTGCGCGACGGCGTGATCGAGAAGCAGTTCATCGAGCCGGACGAGCCGGGCGACCCCTTCGTCGTCTCCGACGCCGACACGATGCTCGCCCACGTCGCCCCGGACGCGGCCTGCCCCGAAGACGTGGTGGTCTTCACCAAGCCGGGCTGCCCGTACTGCGCCAGCGCCAAGGAGATGCTGGAGAACGCCGGTCTCGACTACGAGGAGATCGTGCTGGGTCGCGACGCCAGCCTGCGCAGCCTGCGGGCGGCTACCGGTGCGATGACCGTGCCGCAGGTATTCGTCGGCGGGCACCGCATCGGCGGCGCGGAAGATCTGCAGGAGTGGATCTCCCGCGAGAAGAAGGCGGCGTAACTCGTCACCACCACCCGGGGCGGGTCCACGGCCCGCCCCGGATGGCCATCTGCTCCCACAGGTGGCCATCCGTGTCCGGACGTCGAATCCGGACGTCCGGACACGGATGGCAAACCCTGACGACCGTAACGACGGCGGTCGTTATGCGAAACTTCGACTAAACCCAACGTTGACCGAATCCTTCGAGGAACCGACATGGAACACTACGACATCATCGTGATCGGCGGCGGCAGCGGCGGCCTGGCCGTTGCGGAACGTGCCGCCCCGCACGGCGCCCGCGTCGCCGTGTTCGATCCCAAGCCCCTGGGCGGCACCTGCGTGAACGAGGGCTGCGTCCCGAAAAAGCTCACCTGGTACGCCGCGGAGCACCTGTCGCACGCCCGCGAGGCCGGCGAGTTCGGTGTGGACGTCGAGATCAAGGGCATCCGCTATGCCGACCTGGCGAACAAACGCCAGGCAATGCTGAAGGACCTGAACAACTTCTGGTCCGGGCACCTGGAGAAGCTGGGCGTGACCCACATCCCGGAACGGGCCCGCCTGGCCGACACGAACAAGGTGGTCAGCGAGAGCGGCACCGAGTACACCGCCGAGCGCATCGTGTTGGCCATGGGTGGCGCCCCGCTGGTACCGCCGCTCGAGGGCGCCGAGCTGGGTGCCACCTCCGACGACTTCTTCGAGTGGACCGAGCTGCCGGAATCCATCGCGGTAATCGGCGGAGGCTACATCGGGCTGGAAATGGCCGGCATGTTGCGCTCCATGGGTGTGAAGACCGACGTGGTCGCCATGGAGGACCGCGTGCTGGAGATCGCCGACCCGATGATCTCGCAGACGCTGGACCAGCACATGGAGCACCAGGGCATCGAACGCCACCTAGGCATGAAGGCCGCGGGTCTGGGCGGCAAGCCCGGCGCGGTCACCGTCAAACTGGAAGGCGGCAAGGAACTGGGCCCGTACGAGAAGGTGCTGTGGGCCGTCGGCCGCAAGCCGGCCACCCAGGACATGGGCCTGGAAGAGGTCGGCGTCGAGATCGCCCGCGGCGGCACCATCCCGGTAGACGAGTGGCAGGCGACCAATGTCGAGGGCATCTACGCCCTGGGCGATATCATCGGCAAGGGGCCGCTGACCCCCGTGGCCATCGCCGCCGGTCGCCGCCTGGCCGCGCACTGGTATGCCCCGGAGACGAACCCCGTGCCGGTGGACTACGACCAGATCCCCACGGTCACCTTTACGCACCCGACCGCGGGCATGGTGGGCCTGACCGAGCCGCAGGCAGTGGAGAAGCACGGAGACAAGGTGCGTATCTACGAGACCCAGTTCGGCGGCCTGAACCGCGCCTTCGCCGAGGGCGAGCTGCCGCCGGTGGCAATGAAGCTGGTCTGCGTCGGGGACGACGAAAAGGTGGTGGGCATCCACATGATCGGCGCCAATGTCGACGAGATGCTGCAGGGTTTCGCGGTGGCCGTGCGCATGGGCGCGACCAAGCGCGACCTGGACCTGACCATCCCGCTGCACCCGACCAGCGCCGAGGAACTGGTCACCCTGAAGGAAGGCCGCCCGGGCCGCCAGGAAGGCATTGCCAAGGCCGCCTGAGGGTCACGCCGTTCTCCCCACGTAAAACGCCGCCCCGGCAACCAACCGGGGCGGCGTCAAGACGTTATCTCGTGGGCCGTCTGTGCCCGTATTTTCTAGAATCGCCAGCCAACCGAGGCAGTAAACGCGTCGACCTTGTAGTCGCTGTCGAAGTCATAGCGTTCGTACTCGGCGCGAATCAGGAAGCTGTCCAGATTCACCTGAGCACCGAGTCCGTAGACCGGATCCACGCCATCGTTGTCGCGCAGGGTGATGCTCTCATCACCCAGGTTGCCCCGGACGTCTGCATCCCACTTGGCGAGGCCCGCCTTCGCAAAGAACTCGAAATGCTGCCCGATCGGCAGTTTGCCGAGGACGCTCGCGCCATAGGCTCGGGACTTGATGTCGGTATGCGCACCGGACTCGTCACCGCGCAGCTTCACCTTTCCGAGATCCGAGTAGAACCCCTCGACCCCTACATACGGATTGAAGTTGTACCCGACAAACCCGCGCCAGACGTTGTCGTCGTCGTCCAGGCGGTAGTCCGAGGCCCCGGAACCGATGAAATCGGCGACTTCGTCGCGGTCGTTCTTCAGAGCGCTGAAACCGGTACCGAGCCCCATGTACAGGCCCTCGCCCCGATCAGACTCATCTGCCATCACCACTTGGGGCGCCAGGATCCCTGCAGCGGCCACCACAACCGTGTTCAACAAAATCTTTTTCATCTTCGCGTCTCCTTCCTGATCGTGCTCGAAATGTAAAATTTCTTGACTCCCATAAAGACGCCGGCGATTTTCCCGAACCACCCCAGTTTGGGAAAGCAGAAATGCGTGACTCATTTTTAAACACGTGAAAAAAGCACCACCCCGAGACCCGACTCGTGATACCGCGCACACCCACAGAACCCAAAGAAAAAGGCTGATGGGCGAACCGCCATCCGCTCATGGCGACCCACCCACCAGCCTTTTGTTTCCTGATCGCTGCATCCGTTTGACCGAGTCCCTTTCCGACCCGGCCCCACGGCACGGCGACCTCTGATCAGTCCATATCGTGCGCCGGATCCTCCTCGGAGAACGCGTCGTCATGCCCCCCGCGGCCGGATTCGCCCTCTTGCACCTCATCCTCGCGCAGATCCTCGATCCAGCCACGCAGGTCCTCGTCCACCTCCTCGACCGTCTCGTCCACTGCCTCGCCGGCCTCCTGCGCCGGGCCCGGATCGGAACAGCCCGCCAGCATGCCGCCAAGCACCAGGGCTACCGCATATACCGGCAGCGACAGGAATCGCGACGGACCGTCCGCATCCTTGCATGATTTTCGGATAACGCTGCTCATTGCATTTTCCCTCCAGGAATTCTTTTCCAGGGCGCGCCGATCAATGCTTCCCAATCCATCGAAAAGGCAACATTCTTTTACCGACGCCGGCGACCTCTATCTCGGCATACACCGAAGCCGTCCTGAACAGGTTCACATTTCCCGACCGGACACACGTTCATCCGATTGAAAACCCATAGCGAGCATCACCCACCTGCCCCCAGTGTGTCCTTGGTGGATACGCCAGGTCGCCCATGGGAATCCGGAACTGAGAACTGGTACGCCAAGCCGAATACAAGAAGCCATGGGACAGCGAATTCTGGCCTACACTGAAATTTCAAACGAGTCGAAAGGAGAGAACCAATGCTGGGATGGGCACTACTTTTCCTGATCGTTGCGATCGTCGCGGGCGCGCTGGGGCTGAGCGGGATTGCCGGGGCCGCCACGCAAATCGCCTGGATCCTGTTTGTCGTGGGCCTGATCCTGGCGGTGGTGTTCTTCGTCACCGGCAGGCGCCCCCCGGTGTAACGAAGGCTTGCTGACGACCGGGGCGAATGCGAACACGTCGGCATTCGCATTTGCCTCCGTTACGCCGCGGGCCGGTGTAACGAGAAGAAACACCCACGTTACGCAACGTAACGCACGGAACAGACCGCTTGGCCACAACCTGCTGATTCGCGGGGGCCAAAGAATTGGCGTGCAACTTGCAGCAGACTCCCGAGACGTGAACACCATCACTTTGGGGATGCCGCTACCGCCATGTCCGACGCGCTCGACAGCACCCGGGAGTTCCTCGGCGCCCACGCCCCGTTCGACCAGCTCGAGACGGATGCGCTGGAGTTCCTGCTGCCCCGCCTGGAGAGCCGCTTCTACGCGCGTGGCGCGCGCATCACCGACCCCGAGGCCGGTCCGGCCCAGCGTTTCCACATCATCCGCCAGGGCCGCATCCGCGGCGAGACCCCCAGCGAGGACGAACAGCTCTCCGGCAAGGCCTGGGAGCTGATCCCCGGCGAATGCTTCCCGATCGGCGCGCTGCTCGGCCGCCGCGCGGTACATACCGTGCATCGCGCAGCGGAGGACACCGTCTGCCTGGAACTGAGCCTGGAGGACTTCGACCGCCTGCGCGCCCGTTCGCGGGTCTTTAACGACTTCTGCACGCGCCGCCTGGCCAACCTGCTGGACCGCCTGCAGCAGGGCCTGGACACCCTGTCCGCCCGCGACGGTGGCGCCGGACAACTCAATACGCCGCTGGTCCTGCGCCTGGCGCGCAGCCCGGTTACCTGCCGCCCGGACACCCGGCTGCGCGAGGTCCTGACCACCATGCGCGACGAGCGGGTCGGCTCCATCGTCGCGGTCGACGACAACCAGCGGCCGGTGGGCATCTTCACCCTGCATGACCTGCTCTCGCGCGTGGCGCTCGCGGATGTCGACCTCGACACCCCGGTCGCGGCCGTGATGACCCCCGACCCGGTGGCGCTGGAGGAGAGCACCCCGGGCTTCGAGGGTATCGAGGCGATGACCGAGCACGGGATGACCCACCTGTGTGTGGTGCGCGACGGCCGCCTGGTCGGCGTGCTGGGCGAGCGCGACCTGCTGACCAGTCAGCCGCTGACCCTGGACGGTCTGGTGCGCGCGATCCGCCGCGCCGACTCTGTCACCGCCGTCGCCGAGCGCCTGCGCCAGGTGCCACGCCTGATTGAGGCCGTGGCCGGCCAGGGCGCAGAAGCCGATCAGGTCCTGCGCCTGATCACGCGTCTCAACGAACACGCCACCCGCCGGGTGCTGGCCCTGTTGCGGCCGCAGCACGAGGCCATCGAGGGCATCGACTTCACTTGGCTGGCGTTCGGCTCCCAGGCGCGCGAGGAGCAGGCCCTGGTCACGGACCAGGACAACGGCATCCTGTTCGACGCCGAGGCAGGCGACGCGGACGCGATCCGCGAGCGCCTGCTGCCGTACGCGAAGGACGTGAACCAGGCGCTGGCCGAGTGCGGGTTCATGCTGTGCCCCGGCAACATCATGGCCGGCAACCCGGAGTGCTGCCTGAGCGGCCCGGAGTGGGATCAGCGTTTCACCCGCTGGATCGAGCAGGGCACGCCGGAGCACCTGCTCAAGAGCAGCATCTTCTTCGATCTGCGCGCGGTGGACGGCGATGCCGGACCCGTCGAGGCGCTGCGCACCCGCCTGCTGCAGAAGACCGCCTTCAACAGCCGCTTCCGCCGCCAGATGGCCGCCAACCAGCAGATGTTCCGCCCACCGCTGGGTCTGTTCGGCGAGATCAAGAGCGGGTCCAACGGAATCGATATCAAGAAACAGGGGCTCACGCCCTTCGTCGACGGCGCACGGGTGATCGCGCTGGCGGCCGAGTTGCCGGCCACACGCACCCACGAACGTCTGGACCAGGCCGTTGCGGCCGACGTAATGCGCGCCGCCGATGCCCAGGACTACCACGCCGCACTGCGCTACCTGCAGATGCTGCGCCTGCGCGCCCAGCAAAAGGCGCTGCGCGAGGGACGCGACGACGACAACCGAATCCGGCCGGAAGAGCTGGGTGCCCTGGAGGGACGGGTGCTCAAGGAGAGTTTCCGGCAGGCCCGCAAGCTGCAGGGACAGCTTGAGGTGCAATACCAGCTGTGATGGAACACGGCAAACAACAAAACCTTACGAGAGGAGCATCGTCATGTCACAAGAAGACCTGAGCCGGCAGGCCTACTGGCGGGCGCATCTGCGTCTGCTGGGCATCTGCCTGGCCATCTGGTTCCTGGTGTCGTTCGTGCTGGGCATTCTGGTCTCCCAGCCGCTGAACGCGTTCCAGCTGGGGGGCTATCCGCTGGGCTTCTGGTTCGCGCAACAGGGCTCGATCTACACCTTCATCATCCTGATCTTCGTTTATGCCTGGCGCATGAACGTCCTGGATCGCAAGTTCAACGTCCACGAGGAGTAAGCCTGTCATGGATCAACAGACTCTAAGCCTGCTCGTGGTCGGGGCGACCTTCGCCCTGTACATCGGCATCGCCATCTGGGCGCGCGCCGGTTCGACCAGCGAGTTCTACGTCGCCGGGCGCGGCATTAACCCGATCGCCAACGGCATGGCCACGGCCGCGGACTGGATGTCCGCCGCGTCGTTCATCTCCATGGCCGGCCTGATCGCGTTCCTCGGCTTCACCGGGGGTGCGTACCTGATGGGCTGGACCGGCGGCTACGTGCTGATGGCACTGCTGCTGGCCCCGTACCTGCGCAAGTTCGGGAAGTTCACGGTGCCGGAATTCATCGGTGACCGCTTCTACTCGAAGACCGCGCGCATTATCGCGGTGATCTCCCTGATCGTGATGTCCGTGACCTACGTGATCGGGCAGATGCGCGGGGTCGGGATCGCCTTCTCCAACATCCTGGAAGTGCCACTGGCCACCGGCCTGATCGCCGGCATGACCGTGGTGTTCATCTACGCCGTACTCGGCGGGATGAAAGGCATCACCTACACCCAGATCGCGCAGTACGTGATCATGATCTTTGCCTACACGGTGCCGGCGATCTTCATTGCCATCACCCTGACCGGCAATCCGGTCCCGCAGCTGGGACTGGGCTCCACCCTGCAGGGGACGGATACCTACCTGCTGGAGGCGCTGGACCAGACCATGGTCGATCTGGGCTTCCACGCCTACACCGAAGTGGGCGGCATGAGCATGCTCAACATGTTCCTGCTGACGCTGGCGCTGATGATCGGTACCGCGGGCCTGCCGCACGTAATCATCCGCTTCTTCACCGTTCCGCGCGTGCGTGATGCCCGCAAGTCCGCCGGCTGGGCGCTGGTGTTCATCGGCATCCTCTACACCACCGCCCCGGCAGTCGGCGCGATGGCCATCTGGAACCTGGTGAACACCGTCCACCCGGGCGAGATCGGCACCGAAGAGGGGCATCTGGCCCATGCGGACCGGCCGGCGTGGATGGAGCGCTGGGAACAGACCGGCCTGCTTGCCTTTGAGGACAAGAACGACGACGGCGTGATCCAGTACTACAACGACGGCAACGAAGAGTTCGCGGCTTTCGCCGAAGAGGAATACGGCTGGGAAGGTTCCGAGATCGTCACCCTCGACCGCGACATCATGGTGCTGGCCAACCCCGAGATCGCCGGGCTTCCGGGCTGGGTCATCGCACTGGTCGCAGCGGGCGGTATCGCCGCTGCACTGTCGACCGCAGCGGGACTGCTGCTGGCCATTGCATCGGCCATCTCGCATGACTTGCTGAAGGGCGTGTTCATGCCAAGGATCAGCGAGAAGAGAGAGCTCATGGCCGGACGTATCGCCATGGGTGTCGCGATCCTGTTCGCCGGTTATCTGGGGCTGAATCCACCCGGCTTCGCGGCCGAGGTGGTGGCACTGGCCTTCGGTCTCGCCGCGGCCTCGCTGTTCCCGACCCTGATGATGGGCATCTTCATGAAGAAGATGAACAAGGAAGGCGCGATCGCCGGCATGCTGGTGGGTCTGCTGACCACCCTTCTGTACATCTTCACGTACAAGGGCTGGTTCTTCTTCTCCGGCACCGCCATGCTCCCGGACACCCCGGAAGGCTGGCTGCTGGGCGTGAACCCGACCGGCTTCGGCGCCATCGGTGCGGTCTTCAACTTCGTCACCGCCTACATCGTGATGAAGCTGACCAAGGAACCCCCGCAGGACATCCAGGACCTGGTGGAAAGCGTGCGCGTACCGCGTACCGAAAGCTGATGGACGGCCCCGCCATGCCCGGAAACATCGGCATGGCGGGGTCCCCGCCACCATGACTGGATGGTCATTCGATAGTAGAAAAGAGGGGGTCGGCTCGGGTGCACCGGGTCGGCCCCTTTTATCGGACACAGTGTCTGCGGGCCAAGCGGCAATCGACCCCACCCCGGTCGATTGCCGGTTGCCCCACCCCACACGGACCCACGCATGAACGGCGAACTCGAAGAGATCCGCGAGTTTCTCGACCACTGCCCCGATCTGGCCCCCCTGCCAAAGGCCAGCCGGGATGCCTTTCTGCGCCAGCTCACTCTGCGCTACCTGCGTGAGGGCACCAGCTTTCCCCCGGACGCCGAACCCGGCCTGTGGATCGTGCGCACCGGCACGCTGGAGATCCGCGACGCGCAGGACACCCTGCACGACCGCCTGGGCGAGGGCGATCTGGTGCACATCCCCAACACCCCGGCGCGCCCGCTGGGCCCGGTCACCGAGGACGCCCTGGTCTACCACCTGCCGCTGGATCGCGCCCTTGAGCTGGCCGCGCGCGACGACACCATCGCCCAGTTCCTCGACGCCGACGCCCCGCGCCCACTGGCCACCGACCGCACAGCACAGGGCGGGCACGGGGACCGCAGCCTGCTAACCACGCCAGTGCGCGCCCTGATGACCTGCGACCCGATACTGGCGGTCAGCACGCTCAGCCTGCGCGAGGCCGCGCGCCTGATGGACCGCGGCGACATTTCCGCGCTGCTGCTGCACACGCCCGAGCGCCCGGGCGAACCCTGCGGCATCCTCACCGACACCGACCTGCGCCGTGCGGTCGCCAACGGCGTGGACCCCGGCCAGCCCGTTGCCGAATCCATGGCCAGCCCGCTGACCACGGTTGAGCGCGGCACCCCCGCCTTCGAGGCCCTGCTGCGCATGGCGCGCCACGACATCCACCACCTCCCGGTCGTCCACGAGGCCGACGGGACCCTGGCCGGCATCCTCTCCAGCACCGACCTGATCCGCCACCAGGGCACCAGCGCCATCTACCTGGTGCGCGACCTGCGCCGTGCCGACGACCTTGCCGGCCTGCAGGGCGTAATGCAGGCCCTGCCCCAGTTGCAGGTGCAACTGGTGGAGGCCGGCGCCGACGCCGCCCAACTCACCCAGACTGTTACCACGGTGATCGACACACTCACCCAGCGCCTGATCGAGCTGGACGAACGCGACCGCGGCCCGGCCCCCTGCGCGTTTGCCTGGCTTGCGAGCGGCAGCCAGGGCCGCCACGAGCAGACCGTGTTCACTGACCAGGACACCGCTCTCATCATTGCCGATGACGCCTCGCCGGACGTCGACGTCTGGTTCGCGGAGCTTGCCCGCGGGGTAACCGCCGGCCTCGACGCCTGCGGCATCCGCGCCTGCCCCGGCGATGTCGATCCCACCCATCCCGACTGGCGCCGACCCGCGGCTGACTGGGCGCGCGAGATGGAACGCGTGCTGCACCACCCGGCCCCACGCGATGCGATGCTGGCCACCCACTACCTCGACATGCGCGTGATCCACGGTGCGGCCGAACTGTTCGAACCATTGCGCCAACAGGCATTGGAGGTTGGTGCGCGCCACGAGGCCCTGCTGAGCACCCTGGCCGACCAGGCGCGCAACCTGCCCCCACCGCTCGGCTTCTTCCGCCAGTTCGTGCTGGAGGACAGCGGCGCACACGCCGACACCCTCGACCTGAAGATGCGTGGGCTGCTGCCGATCGTCGCCATGGCACGGGTCTTTGCCCTACACGCCGGCAGCGCGGCACGCAGCACGGTGGAACGCCTGAGCGCCGCGGCCCGAGCGGGGGTTATCAACGAGAGCACGGCCGAAAACCTGGCCGATGCCTGGCTGTACATCGCTAACCTGCGCGCCCGTCATCAGGCTCGCCAGATCCGCAACGGCCAGCCCCCGGACAACGCGCTGGACCCGGCCGGACTGTCCACCCTGGAGCGCAGTCACCTGAAGACCGCCTTCCGCCTGGTGAACGACGCCCGCAAGACGGCCCTCTGATGGTCTGCCCTCTGCACGCTGCCGCATGGCTCCGCCCGCCTGGCCACTGGCGCTTCTGCCGCGCCCGGCGTCGGGCTGCGCGCCGCGCCCCACCGGGCCCGCTGCGCGAGCTCCTCGAGGCCCCCATGCCGCCCGCCGGCCAGCCGGTGGCCGCCAGCCGCTTTCTCGCAGTGGATCTGGAAACCACCGGCCTGGACCCGGAACACGACCGCATCCTGAGCATGGGCTGGGTGGCAATGGAGGGCCCGCGCATCGACCTCGCCACTGCGGACCAGCGCCTGGTGCGCGCGGAAGGGCCCGTGCCGGAGGCCAGCGCCGTCATCCACCGCATCACCGATCAGCGCGCCGCCAGCGGGGTACCGCTGGACGAGGCCCTGAACGCCCTGTTCCACGCGCTCGCCGGGCGCGTCATGGTGGCGCACCACGCGGCCCTGGAGATCGGCTTCCTTGAGCAGGCCTGCCAGCGCCTGTATGGCGTAAGCGCCCCGCTGGCCATCGTGGACACGCTGCGCCTGGCGGAGACGGCCCTGCGCCGCGCCGGCCAGCCGATCCCGGCCCACGGGCTGCGCCTGCATACCCTGCGCGCGCGCTACAACCTGCCGGCCTATCGCGCGCACGACGCGTTGTTCGACGCCATCGCCGCGGGCGAACTGTTCGCCGCGCTGCTGAGCCGGCAATCGCCGGACGGAAAACTGCCACTGGGGCGCGTGCTGTTCCGCCCCGCGTGGCTCTGGTAAGCGCGGCCAGCGCCCGGTTCGCATGCTATCCTCGCACCCACCAAAGGGGCTGGCGGTTGGCCACTCCCATACCCCATACCAAAAACCGATCTGGAGGCCCTGATGAGTGACAACATCGAGTCCACCCTCACCGAGACGCGCCACTTTGCGCCGTCGGCGGAGTTCACCGAAAACGCCCGCCTGAAGCCGGCCGATCTCGAGGCCCTGCACCAGAAGGCCGAGGCCGACTACGAGGGCTTCTGGTGCGATCTCGCGCGCGAGAAGATCGACTGGCAGACCGAGTTCACCCAGGGTCTCGACGAGTCCAAGGCGCCGCATTACCAGTGGTTCGCCGACGGGCGCATGAACGTCTCCTACAACTGCATCGATCGCCACCTGGAAGTCCGCGGCAACAAGACCGCGATCGTCTTCGAGGCGGAGAACGGCGACACCCGCCACCTCACCTACCGTGACCTCTACAACGAGGTCGGCAAGCTCGCCAACGCCCTCAAGGGCATGGGCGTGGTGAAGGGCGACCGCGTCATCATCTACATGCCGATGAACGCCGAGGCCGTGATCGCCATGCAGGCCTGTGCCCGCATCGGCGCGATCCACTCGGTGGTGTTCGGTGGCTTCTCCGCGGACGCCCTGCGGGACCGCGTGGTGGACTCCGGCTCCAAGGTCGTGATCACCGCCGACGGCGGCGAGCGCGGCGGCAAGGTCGTGGGGCTCAAGGCCAACGTCGACAAGGCGCTGGACTCCAACCCGGGCGACGTCGAGAAAGTGGTCGTCTGCAAGCGGGCCGGCAACGACGTGACCATGCACGCCGACCGCGACGTCTGGTGGGAAGACGCCGTGGACGGCGAATCCGTCGACTGCGAGCCGGAATGGGTGGAGGCCGAGCACCCGTTGTTCCTGCTCTACACCTCCGGCTCCACCGGCAAGCCCAAGGGCATCCAGCACTCCAGTGCCGGCTACCTGCTGGGCGCGATTGTCACCAACGAGTGGGTGTTCGACCTGCAGGGCGACGACGTCTACTGGTGCACCGCGGATGTCGGCTGGATCACCGGCCACACCTATGTCGCCTATGGCCCGCTGGCCGTGGGTGCCACCCAGGTGGTTTACGAGGGCACCCCCACCGTCCCCGACGCCGGGCGCTGGTGGAAGATGTGCCAGGACCACGGCGTGACCGTGTTCTACACCGCCCCCACCGCCATCCGCGCGCTGATGAAGGCCGGACCGGACCTGCCCAAGCAGTACGACCTGTCCAAGCTGCGCCTTCTGGGCACGGTCGGCGAACCGATCAACCCCGAGGCCTGGATGTGGTACTACACCACCGTCGGCGAAGAGCGCTGCCCGATCGTCGATACCTGGTGGCAGACCGAGACCGGCGCCAACATGATCGCCCCGATCCCGGGCGCGACCACGCTGGTCCCCGGCTCCTGCACCCAGGCCCTGCCCGGCATTGCCGCCGACGTGGTGGACGAGGACGGCAAGAGCCTGGGCGCCGACGAGGGCGGCTACCTGGTCATCAAGAAGCCGTGGCCGCATATGCTGCGCACCGTCTGGGGCGACGACCAGCGCTACAAGGACACCTACTGGCCGAAGTTCGGCGGCAAGTACTACCTGGCCGGCGACTCCGCGCGCCGCGACTCCGAGGGCAACTTCTGGATCATGGGGCGCATCGATGACGTGCTGAACGTCTCCGGCCACCGCATGGGCACCATGGAGGTCGAATCCGCTCTGGTCGCGCACAAGGCGGTCGCCGAGGCCGCCGTGGTCGGCCGCCCGCATGACGTGAAGGGCGAGGCCATCGTCGCCTTCGTGATCCTGCAGGGCGATCGCCTGACCGGCGACGAGGCCGAGGAGATGGTCAAGGAACTGCGCAACTGGGTCGCCGACCAGATCGGCCCGATCGCCAAGCCGGACGACATCCGCTTTGCCGACGGCCTGCCCAAGACCCGCTCCGGCAAGATCATGCGCCGCCTGCTGCGCTCCATCGCCAAGGGCGAGGAGATCACCTCCGACACCTCCACGCTGGAGAACGAGGCCGTCATCCCGCAGCTCCAGGGCAAGGCCTGAGCCCCGGGCCGGGGCCCCGCGCCCCGGCCTCTTCCCGGCTTTCCCGGGCCCCCTCCCTCCCCCCGTCATTGCGAGGAGTGCAACGACGAAGCACAAAAGCAGCGAAGCTGCGTTGAACGGCCAAAGGCCGGCCCGAAGGACGAGCGCAGCGAGTAATCTCCTGATGCTGGCACTGCGCGACTGATCAGATTCCGGTGGTTACGGACGGAGATTGCCGCGTCGCCTTCGGCTCCTCGCAATGACGGGGCGGGGGTTATCATTCGCACTCACAACCCCTCCCAGGCACCATCACCGGCAAACCCCAGGCCCCACAACGCATGAGCACCCACCACTCCGGCACTCCAAAGGACCACCCCCAGGCCCCGCGCCTGCGCGTGCTGCTGGGCGAGGTCACGGCCATGGGCCCGGGCAAGGCCATGCTGCTAGAGGCCATCCGCGACAAGGGCTCGATCTCCGCGGCCGCGCGCAGCGTCGGCATGTCGTACCGCCGCGCCTGGGACCTCGTCGAGACCATGAACCAGAGCTTCCGCGAGCCCATGGTGGCCACCGCCAAGGGCGGCTCCGGCGGCGGCGGGGCCCAGGTCACCGCCTTCGGCGAGACCGTACTGGCACGCTACCGCGACATGGAACGCCAAGCCTGCGAGGCCCTGCGCGACGAGCTGCACGCCTTCGCCGACTTCCTCGCCGACGACCCCAAGCCGTAACCCCGACCCCAGCCTTGACGGGTCTCCCTGGCCCCCGCATCATTGCGCCTACCGATATGCAAACTGAAATATAACGAAACGCATATCCACCCAGACAAGAGCCGCGTCGCTGCGAGGAGCAACGCGACGAAGCACAAAAGCAGCGAAGCTGCGTTGAACGGCCAAAAGCCGGCCCGAAGGGCGAGCGCAGCGAGTAATCGCCAATGGAACCACCCGAGTCCACCAAGACCCAGCCACAGGGAACAACCTACACCATGCACCTGCGCGCCCTCCTCCTGACCCTGCTGCTCCTGCTACCCGGCCTGACCACCGCCAACGGCCCGCTGACCATCGCGGCCGCCTCCGACCTGCGCTTCGCCCTGGACGAGATCCTGGACGCCTACCGCGAGGCCCACCCGGACGATGCCGTACGCGTGACCTACGGCTCCTCCGGCCGCATGACCACGCAGATCATGAACGGCGCCCCCTACGACGTGTTTTTCTCCGCCGATATCGCCTACCCACAGAAGCTGCGCGCCGAGGGCCACGCGGTGACCGAGCCGGAGGTCTACGCCATCGGCCGCATCGTGCTGTGGAGCAACCGCATGGATGCCTCGGAAATGACACTGGAAGACCTGCTACGCGACGACATCCGCCGCGTCGCCATCGCCTCCCCCACCCACGCCCCCTACGGCGTGCGGGCAATGGAGGCGCTGAAATCCGTCGGCATCTGGGACGACCTGCAACCGAAGATCGTCAACGGTGACAACATCGCCCAGACCGCGCGCATGATTCAGGCGGGCGGCGCCGAGATCGGCATCATCGCCCTGTCGCTGGCCGAGTTCCCGGACCTCGCCGAACACAACTACCATCTGATCGACGACGCCCTGCACGAACCCCTCACCCAGGGCTTCATCATCACCCGACGCGGTGAACACAACGACACGGCCCACCGCTTCGCCGAGTACATGAACGGCGACACCGCCCGCGACATCATGCGCCGCTACGGCTTCGTGATGCCCGGCGAGGCCCTCCCCGAAGACGGGCCCGCCAACACGGCCGCGGCAGCCCCGTAACCGGCCATGTTCGAGCTCAGCCCCACGGACTGGATGGCGATCGAGGTCACCCTCAAGCTTGCGCTGTACACCACGCTGATCCTGCTGGTGATCGCCACCCCCATCGCCTGGTGGCTGGCCAACGGCCGCGCCCCCGGCGGCCTGCGCACGACGATCCAGGCACTGGTCGCCCTGCCGCTGGTCCTGCCGCCCACCGTGCTTGGCTTCTATCTGCTGGTCCTGCTGGGCCCGGCCGGCCCGGTCGGCAGCACGCTGGAGAACCTGGGCCTGAACCACCTGGCGTTCACCTTCCAGGGCATCCTGATCGCCTCAGTGATCTACTCCCTGCCGTTCGCCGTGCAGCCCCTACAGCAGGCCTTTGCCAACCTCGGCCGCCGGCCCACCGAGATCGCCGGCTCCCTGGGCGCCGGGCGCATGGACCGATTCTTCACCGTGATCCTGCCGATGTCGCGCGGTGGCTTCATCGTCGCCGCCACGCTCGCCTTCGCCCACACCCTCGGCGAGTTCGGCGTGATCCTGATGCTCGGCGGCGCCATCCCCGGCGAGACCCAGGTGCTGTCCATCCTGATCTACGACCACGCCGAGGCGATGGACTTCGCCTCCGCCCATCGCCTATCGCTAGGCCTGCTGATCTTCGCCTTCGTGGTGCTGTTCGTGGTCTACGCGATCAACCGCCGCTTCGACACGGTGCGCCCGTGAGTCAGCCCGTGAGCCAGCCCGTCAGCAATGGGCTCCGCATCCAGGCGCGCCTGGAGCGCTCCGCCTTCGCGCTGGACGTGGACACCACCATCCCTCTGGAGGGCGTCACCGCCCTGTTTGGACGCTCCGGCTGCGGCAAGACCACGCTGCTGCGCATCATCGCTGGGCTGGAACACCCCCCCGGCGCCGAGGTGCACTTCGGCGACACCGCCTGGCAGTCCGGCAAGACCTTCGTCCCGCTGCACCGCCGCCGCGTCGGACTGGTGTTCCAGGAGTCCACCCTGCTCCCGCACCTCTCCGTGCGCGGCAACCTGCTCTACGGCTACAAGCGCACCCCGGAGCTGCTGCGCCGCCTGCACCTGGAAGAAGTAGCGGACCTACTCGGCATCGCGGACCTGCTGGAGCGCCGCGCCGACCACCTCTCCGGCGGCCAGCGCCAGCGCGTCGCCCTAGGCCGCGCCCTGTTGATCAGCCCGGACCTGTTGCTGCTCGACGAACCCCTGAACGCCCTGGACACCCAGACCAAGCGCGAGATCATGCCCTTCCTCGCGCGCCTGTCGGACAAGACCGGCATCCCCACCCTCCTGGTCACCCACGCCCCGGACGAGGTGGAACGCCTCGCCCACCGCGTCGCCTTCATGCACGACGGCCAGCTCGAACGCCTGGAACCCCTACGCGACGCCCTCGCCCGCGCCGACTCCCCCCTGTTCCGCGACGAAGGCGCCGTCTCCGTCCTCCAGGGCGAACTCGGCCCGCCCGACCAACACGGCCTGCACACCTTCGGCCCCCCGGACGCACGCTATCGCGTCCCCGCTACCCCCGGCTCCACCAACGGCGCCGGAAGCCAGGCCCGCCTGCGCATCGACGCCCGAGACGTCTCCATCGCCCTGTCCCCGCCCCAGGACGTCTCCATCCTCAACATCATCCCCGTCACCATCGAGTCGCTGGACGAGGCGCCCGGCCACCACGGCCCCGTCCGTATCCTCGCCACCTGCCGCCAGGACGACCGCCAGACCCTGATGGCCGAACTCACGCGCCTCTCCACCGAACGCCTCGCGCTCCAGCCCGGCACCCGCGCCCACGCCCTCGTCAAATCCGTCGCCTTGCTCAACTGAGCGGCCCCCACACGGGCGCCAACCGGCACTACCCCATCGAAGCGTTCGCAAAACCATACCACCCGTGCCAGAATCCGCATGACAACCATGCAGCATGGGCACTGCCCAACGAGCCTTTTACCGCCCCCGGTCTCCGGCGCGACATATCCAGGATCCATCGCGACCCATGCACCCTAACCCGCTGAACACATGCCCATCTGTGACACCGCCGCATCCGGGACTTATAGCGCGCACGTTCAACCAATATCTGTGCGCGCTATCTAATCACTGTTAGCGGGCAGAACGATTGCACATCTTCATCGACGAATCTGGCTCATTCGTTAACGCACCGGCGGTGGGCTCCTTCAACTGCATTGCAGCCTACATGAGCCCTGAAAGTGACCGGAGGCGAGTCCAGAGGCTGCTCGGTCTTCTGAAGCGCTCGGTTGGATCGCGTGACGGTGCGGAGGTGAAGCTAAGGGATATCGATGAGTCCAAGTACTTCAGCTTTCTCGCTGGATTATCCAGGTTCGCGGGGGTGCTCTACGCCGTCGCAACCGATGCCGGACTGAATCAACCCGAAGACGTGGATGAACATCAGCGTGAACAAGCTGCCAAGGTTATTGCTCACAAGGACGCACTGCACTACCAGTCTGCTCGTGATGGCCTACAAGCCCTCGCTGATCGCATTGCGGGACTTTCGCCTCAGCTCTATGTTCAACTTCATTGCCAGATCAATTTGATCGAGGCAGTTGTACGGAACGGAGTACTCTACTTTGTCCAACGATACCCTCGGAATCTCGGCAACTTCCGCTGGCGCATCGACCAGAAACATTCGACGAAGACCGAGTATGAAGCGGCGTTCTTTGATGTGACACCTCCGTTTCTTCAGGCAATTTCCCTGAGAGCTCCTATGACGATGCTTGAGGGCGCCGACTACTCGGCATTCAGTAGATTCGACTTTTCGGCCGAGGAGAAGCCAACGTACCTGCGAGACCATTACGGCATCGAAATAAGCGATGATGCGGCAACAAACATCGGGATGCTCGTCAGAGAGAACATGCAGTTCGTAGATTCAAAGTACAATTGGGGGGTGCAGGTCGCAGATCTGCTTGCTTCTGGATTACGTCGCTGCTTGAGGCAGCAATTTTCCGACAACAGGACGGCGGCGCACTTGCTGGGACAGCTTATGGTTCAAAGCCACAAAGGTAAACTGCCGATTCAGCTACTTGGCTTCTCGCGGGACAATCCCGTCGTTGCTGCGGACGCAGCCGAACTGGTCAGGATAATGAATGGAAGTTGCCGTGGCATGCTTGCCCGCTAACAAATCGCTGCAGGTGACGTTTGACCCGCCGCCCAGTTTTGCTGCCGCAAAAACGGCCGTCGCCTCAAACGCACCTGAGCTCAGGCGTTAGATCGCGCAAAATGCTTTCCCAAGATTCGCCATTGTTGAACCTTCCCGCTAGCCTGGATAAGAAACAAGCCGTCTTCTTAGACGGAATTCGACATGCCGTACAAATTGCGGACTTTTCTTACCAGAGGCTTTGCCATGAATTGACGCGATTATCGGCTGCTAACGCTCCCGGTGCCGCAGGATCTTCGTACACACACGTATTCCTTGATGCTTGGGGGTTCGTTGATGCCGTTGATCGTTTCCGGTGCTTGTGGGAAATGCAGCCGACCTCAGGAAGTATTCCTGCGCCGTATAGTCCCAACGTGGTCCGCAAGCAACTTCAAGATGTTCGCGATGTGCGTAACGTCTCCGCCCACATTGCGCAAAAGATTGACCAGATTGTATCTCTCAATTCTTCCGTGCTTGGCTCGCTGCGATGGGTTACAGTTTCTAGCCAATCTCCGCTAAAGATAAAAACTCACTTCGTAAGGCCAGGGATCATGAGAGGCAACGTAAATGGGCAATTTGCCATGCCGGATAGCAAAGTGAGATTTCTCAATGGGACTGGTGGCGTCGCTCTAGCCGCCGGGAAACACGACGCCAATTTATCGAAAGCTCATGAATTCCTGAGTTCTGTTGTGAAATTCATTGAGGGCAACCTAGAATTTCCCGGGGCGAATGAGAACACGGATAAACTCCCGACAGACATGTTTGGTTCAGCAGAATTGGATACGAGAGATTCGTGAAGGCGCGATCTAACATTTCGTTGCATCGGACGTTTGACCCGTCGCCACTTTTTGCTGACGAAAAAGTCACGGAACTCAGGCGTTAGGCGTAAAGAGAAGCAGAGGCATGAAGCTAGTAGAAATCGAAGCGAATTCTTTGTTGGGCGATGAACTCGAAGTTCTCGTCGATGAAGAGATAAAGGAAAATGCAGAGTCGATGATTGGATCTCACTTGAAGTTCCTCGGCGATTACTGGGCATTGCGTAATACGCCAGATCCTAATCGCCACCTATGCATGCTCGCTGTCGATGAGGCGACTAATAGAGCGATCGCGTACAGGTATTTCTACATAGAACAAGGAACCAAGCACTGCGAGCTGTTTGCGACCTACGTATCGGCGGCCTATCGCAGGCGAGGGGTAGCAAAAGAGTTGTTCCATTCAGCGGTTGAAAGGGGAGAAAAAGAAGGCTGCACTCATTTCACCATTCGGTTCGGCAGCCCAAACGAAGAACGCGCTGGACTTGTGGAATATTACCAGCGATACGTCCGCGAGCAAGCGTCATCGTCGAAACGGTTTTCCATTTATTATGGCGGGAGGCACCTCGAGTTTCCCGCCCAACAAGGGGCTTGAAAGCGACCTCGGAAAGCGCTCCGCGCTCTTCTCGGCGCCTCAGCCCAAGCGTTAGGCTTGTGAAATGAAGGAACTTCACTTCGACATCCTTAATAACGCGAGTGACTCCTTGCGCCATGCAGTGCATTTGGTCGCTTGGGAGGATGCCACACCGTCGAACCGGTACAAGCAGGCTATTTTGAGCATATTCCATTGAGCCGCCAGAACAGGGTCGGACCTCATTGCGCCGCTGAATATAAAGGGCGAGTTTCCTCTCTAGGGGCTCCATAAGCGCTTAAACGGGCAATTTTCGGGCCGGAAAGTCCAAGCTAAGAGGACACCCATCTTCCTTCGCAGTCGGTGGGCATCACCGGTTCACACCTCGATAGGACAACGATTTGAAAGGCCTTTTAAAATGTTCGATCTATCTATCTTCGTGAAAGACCATATGGTCTACCTCGTCGGCCTTTCCGCCATTCTGCAAATCATAGGGACATTGGTTTTGGCTCTCTTCTCATTCCGAGGAATAAAGGTTTCTCCAAGCCTAACTACGTATGTGAACGGGAAGGCAGTTACACACGTAACGATCGTTGACGGCTGGCTACGGGCTGCACAGATTGGGCTAACCCTTCTTTTGGTTGGTATCTCCTTATCGGGAGTTGCAAGCGTTATTGACGCGGCCTGAGGACAGGACACCCACCTTTCTCGGCAGGGGTCACTACGGGGTCGGACCACGATAAGAGCTGGAAATAGCAGCGGTTATTGCGATCTTAACGCCCAAAAAAGCGCGTAAACGGCCAATTTCGGGGGCGAAAATGGCCGACGAGCGCGCAGACAGATGGCAATAAGGTGCCCCCCCCCCCTCGTGTCGCGGTCCCGGCAGCGCAAAGTCGCTAGCTTTGGGATTCACTGCAGAACGGGGTCGGACCTCGATACGCCGCTGAATATAAAGGGCGAGTTTCCTCGTTTGGGGCTCCACAGGCGCTTGAACGGCCAATTTTCGGGCCGATAAAGTCCAAACTAGAAGAGCGTCACGTTACGGGGTCGGACCTCGGTAAGGCACTGAACATTGAAGCCTAGCAGCTAGGCCGAAGCCTCCAGGACGCCTTAAAGAGCCAATTGCCGGGCTAGAAAAACAAGTGCTTGCCTACGCCATGAACGATGCAATCGGGGTATGAAGGCCTTACATTGATTGCAGACAGTAGCCAGGGATCCGGGTGTGACGACCGAGCAGTGGATGATCTTTGGGGTGTTGACGGCAACCCTCGCGTTGTTCGTGTGGAACCGCTGGCGTTACGACATCGTCGCCATTGCAGCGCTACTGACTGCGGCGTTCCTGGGGCTGGTCCCGTTCGGCGAGATGTTCTCCGGATTCGGTCATCCGGCGGTGATTACGGTCGCGGCGGTCCTGGTACTGAGCCGAGGGCTGCTGAATGCGGGCGTGGTGGACGCAGTGGCGCGGCAACTCACCCGGGTGGGGGAACGCCCCTGGGTGCAGGTCACCGCGCTGACCGTGATTGTCGCCCTGGCCTCGGGGTTCATGAACAACGTGGGCGCTTTGGCCCTGTTGATGCCGGTGGCCGTGTGGATGGCGCGCCAGAGCGGCCGGTCACCCTCTTTCCTGCTGATGCCACTGGCATTCGGGTCATTGCTTGGCGGGATGCTGACGATGATCGGCACGCCACCGAACATCATCATCGCAGGGTACCGCGCGGAGATCACGGGCGCACCGTTCGCGATGTTCGACTTCATACCGGTGGGATTGGGCGTCACCGCGGTCGGCGTGATCTTCATCGCCTTGATCGGCTGGCGCCTTACACCCCAGCGGGAACGCCCGGCCGCGACCGGCGAGCTGTTCGAGATCAGCGCCTATCTGACCGAGGTGCGGGTCACCGAGGAGAATCGCTATGTCGGGCACACCGTCTTCGAGCTGATGCGCGAACTGCAGGGTGAGGCCGAGGTGGTGGTGGTCGGTCTGGTGCGCGGAGAACGCCGCGAGCCGATGCCGGCCATCTATGAAGTACTGCGCGCGGGCGACATCCTGCTGGTCGAGGCGGACCCCGACAGCCTGAAGACGTTACTGGACGTGACGGGAATGGAGCTGGAGGCAAGGCTCGAAGAGGCACAGGAACAAGACGCGCAAAAGGGCCGCGGAGAGGGCCGCGATAGCCCCATGGGCGAACTGGCACTGGAGGAGGCCATCGTCACACCCACTTCGCGCCTGGTCGGTGCCACTGCCAGCGCCCTGGAACTGCGCCAGCGCTACGCACTGAACGTACTCGCGGTTGCACGTCAGGGGGTCCGGCTGCGCGAGCGGCTGGATCAGGTGCGCTTCCGGGCCGGTGACATCCTGCTGGTACAGGGGAGCGAAGAGGAGTTACCCGATGCGCTGGGCGAGCTCGGCTGTCTGCCGTTGGCCTCTCGCGGGCTGCGCATTACCCGGCCGCGCAAGGTCATCCTGGCCACCAGCCTGTTTGCCCTGGCCCTGGGACTGGTGGCCCTGGGCTGGGTCCCGGCAGCGCCGGCGCTGGTCGGGGCAGCTGTAGCCATGGTGCTGGTGGGACTGATCGGTCCGAGCGAGGTGTACCGCGGGATCGAATGGCCGGTGATTGTGCTGCTGGCGGCCTTGTTGCCGGTGGGACAGGCACTGGAAACAACCGGCGGATCGCAGTTGATCGCGGATGGGCTGTTCGCACTGGGCGCGGCCGCCTCGCCCGCATGGATGCTCGCGCTGCTGATGGCCGTGGTCATGCTGCTGTCGAACGTGGTCAACAACGCCGCCGCGGCAGTGCTGGCGGCGCCGGTAGGAATCGCGCTGGCCCGGTCGATGGAGGCGGCCCCGGATCCGTTTCTGATGGCGGTCGCCGTGGGTGCGTCCTGCGCCTTCCTGACGCCGATCGGGCACCAGTCGAACACCCTGGTCATGGCCCCCGGTGGCTACGAATTCCGCGACTACTGGCGCATGGGCCTGCCACTGTCGCTGATCGTCATCGTGACTGCCGTGCCGCTGATCCTGTGGATTTGGCCGCCCTAAAAGGTTGTAGAGGCTAGCGGGGCCAGCCACGCATTGCCCGTGCGGACCTCGACAAGGTACTGAGCATCGAGCGGTCGCTGCCGGATCGTGGCCTGTAAAGCTTCCTCAAGAGCCAAGGTCCGGGCTGGAGACGGGCCATGACCGAACGGCTCGGCCGGGCGAATGGGTGGCGAGCCGTGCAACCCCGACGATGTTCCGTGCTGTGCCTTGCGGTAGGCATCGGGGGCTGTATCCTCGGGCTGTCACCTGCCACCGAGCGCATCAGCCATGGACACGCCCACCTCATCTGCCAACCCCTTGCCCCCCGACAGTCCGGGCGGCGCCGACCGCGACGGTTTTTTCGCCTTCGAACGGGGCGACTACCGGGCCGCCCGGAATATCTGGGAGGCCCGCGCCGATGGTGGCTCGGCCTGGGCGCAGCTCGGCATGGGAATCCTCTACGCGGAGGGGCTGGGGCTGGAGGCGGACCCGGCGCGTGCACGCGAGTATTGGACAAAGGCCGCGGAACAGGGGCTGAGCGATGCCAGCTTCAACTTGGGCGTGATGGCCGAAAAGGCAGATCCGGCGGATACCGAGATGGCCCGGCATTGGTATCGCCGCGCGGCCGAGTCAGGACACGTCGCGGCACAGAACAATCTGGCGGTTCTGCTGCTCAACCAGGGCGGCGACGCCGCCGCCACCGAGGCCGTCCAGTGGTGGAAACGCTCCGCGGAACGCGGCGATCCCGATGCCCTGAACAGCCTTGGGGTCGCCCACCAACAAGGCAGTGGCTGCGAGCGGGATCGAACCGCCGCAGTGGAGTACTACGCCCAGGCCGCCAGCGCGGGCCACCGGGACGCGGCCTTCAATCTCGCCCTCGCCCTGGAACAGGGCGATGGAGTGGACGCGGACCTGACCGCCGCTGTCCGCTGGTATCAGCAGGCGGCCGAGGCCGGGGACCCCGACGCCGCGGCGAAACTGGGGAATCTCTGCCGCGATGGCAAGGGCACAAAGGAAGACATGGAAGCTGCCGCTCACTGGTATCGGGCGGCGGCCGAAGCGGGCCACCCCCAGGCCCAGGCCAATCTTGGGGTCCTGCTGGATCGAGGCCTGGGGGTACCCCGGGACCAGTCGGCGGCGGCGCGCTGGTATGAAGCCTCTGCCCGGCAGGGCCTGGCCCCGGCGCAGTACAACCTGGGCATCGTGCT
Organism: Thioalkalivibrio sp. ALMg3; assembly: GCF_000381225.1. Lineage (NCBI taxonomy): Bacteria > Pseudomonadati > Pseudomonadota > Gammaproteobacteria > Chromatiales > Ectothiorhodospiraceae > Thioalkalivibrio > Thioalkalivibrio sp. ALMg3. The sequence goes on from NZ_KB906221.1 coordinate 236,570, forward strand.
GGCCGACGGCCATGGTGTGGAGGTCGACTATGTCGCCGCCTGGGTCTGGTTCGCGCGCGCCGCCGATCAGGGCCACAAGCCGGCGGCCGAGGCGCGCGACTACATCCACCAGCAACTCACCCCGGAGCAACGCGCGGAGGCCGAGACGCGCAAGACCGAACCCTTCGGTCCGCCCATCACTCGATAGGCGAGCGCGCACGCGCCGACCCCGCATCTTGCGCCTGGCGATGCGAGGCCACGGCACGGTTGTAACGAGAATGAAAGAGACAGGCACCATCCTGTTGAGCCGGGAACGCCGGACTCTTATACGCACACGATAACTGCCACTATTCGTGCGGATTTGCCTTTGTCGAGGGAGCTGTCTAGCATCCGGCTTTCGTAACGACAACCCCCGCAATACTCGGTCTGGAGTCCCAAACGCCATGAGAACTCTCGCTTAGGCCGGGCGCCGTTTCCTCGTTCGTGCGCCCGGCCAACCCCCTTCTTCTTGTTTATGATCAGGAGATGCGACCGTGGCGCGCAACAACCCGTATTACCTTCGGCCAGCCGCCGATACCCGAACCCATCAATGGATCCGGAAGGACTACTGCGGAGCTATCGGCACCCCGATGGAACTCGCCTGCCTTCTCGAGAAGCTCGACGATGGAAGCCAAGCGGCAGCAACCCGCGGGGAGCCCATCGCCAGAGTAGGCTCCCGGGTACAACTACTGGATCTGCAAACCGAGGAGACGTTTGTCGTCGAACTCTGCGAGCCGGAAGACGCGAGACCCGAACAGGCGAAGATATCCATCCTGTCGCCGCTTGGCGCACGTTTGCTGGGGCTCCAACGGAACGGGACCGCCGAGGTCTCCCTCCTGCGGAGCCGGCTGCGGTTCATGGTGGTCAACATACTTCGCGCCGACGAGCGGACACCGCAACACCCGGATGAAGCCGATCCGGAAAAGGGCTGACAAGCGCGACGGGGCAAGCGCGACGGGGTCGGACCACGACAAGAGCCTGAAATACTTTCGGTTATAGCGGTTTCCAGGCCCACAGATGGCCTTGAACGGACAATTTCAGGGACGAAAATGGCCAACTTGCTCGCAGACAGACGGCAATGCGGCATCTCCCGCTATGGCATGGGGTCACACCTTGCCTTTTGCCCCTGTGATGAAGGCAGAGAAAAAGACCAGGTCTGACCCCTTACTTCCCGAGGCGCGCAAGGCCGAGCCTCCAGTTAGTTAGTCGATCACCCGTTCGGCACGAGGACCACGAGTGTCCCCGGCGAGTGAGGCCAACGCTGCTGGGGACGGTGTAAGACTCGCGCTAGAACCAATCCGCCGCCGACCGCGATAAAGGGGACCGGTTCCTGTTCCTGCGCGGCTCGGACTGTCGCTTCACCCGGCCGAAGCCGTGTCCTGGTTGCTGGATCCTTCCCGATTACCACGCCCCACTGCGACATCGTACCGGCGCAGGGGAGAGCGCCGTGCGAAGGGGCAGTTTCGACGCCAGTCGGCGTCCTTGTCCGCCATTTCCGGGTGCATGGCCGGTGTCAGATCCCGCAACTGGCGCCAGAGCAACGGGTCGCCGCCCTCCAGCACCTCCAGCCAGGCCGCCTTCTCGCGAACAAACACCGGGGTGAAGGCACGATCATGCATGAATACGGTACAGGCCAGATCGATCAGCTGGGCCAGTTTCACGGTCTTGGCCGGGGCCGTCGCCCGCGCCAGATGCGCCCGGTCGATCGCCTTGCGCTGGGCCCGGTTGCCGTCCTCCGGATGACTCACGTCGCTGATCATCACCACCATTTCTGCGACCTCCGCACCAAACAGCCGCTCCAGGGTCTCGGGTTTGACCCCGGTATCCCGAATGGTGTCCTGCAGCCAGACGGCCGCCCGCATGCACTCGGTGTGCTGCACCGAACGCAGCAGTTCCACAACCCGCGCCGGATGCACGATATAGGGCTCGCCGGTATACCGGCAGACGTGCTCGACGCGCGCATGCGCGGCAATGGCGAAGGAACGGGCGCGTTGTTCCAGCTGCATGGGTTGATCCGGAAGGGTGTGATGCCGGGTATTGTAGAGAAACCGAATCAGAAGGGCTCCACGTTACGGCGCCGGTCTCAGTCAAGTGCGTCACGCTATTGGGTGCGCGCATGGCATGGGGTCGACCTTGCCTGTTGCCTCTCCTTCCGATCATGGCGGAGCTAGTGGTACCCCCTCAGCCGGAAGAAGAGATCCCCATCTTCTTGCAGCCGGCCTTCACCGGCCCCAGCAATACGGGCTCCTGGCATCAGCCGCGGCGCTCGCCCTGCTGGGAAAGGCCGGATTTTCCGCCGCAAAGAGCCTCAGAACCGTTCTGTTTGGCACCGTACCGACGCCAGCCTGACCTCGGCCTATGGTGGCGAACAGTCTGTGTTGATGACGAACGCGCCATGCAAAGGCACGAATCCCTGGCGTGACGTTATCCATTGCCATTCGTGCGCTGGAAGGCGGCCACTCAGGGTAGCGGGAGGGAGCCGGTGCGACTGAAGCTTGAATCGGCGCTTGAAGAATCGCTCAGCAATTACCTGACCGCTGCCGTCATCATTGCCGCCATACTGACCGCGCCGCTGACGATCACTTACTGGTTAGACGTGGAACACCCCCTGATCACGGTCGCCGATTGGCTGATCTGGGCAGTGTTCGTGGTCGAGTATGCTTTTTACATGGCCATCTCGCATGACCGCTGGAAGACGACCAAAGAAAACTGGCTGTCGGTGTTGATTATCATCTTCTCCTTTCCACTGCTTCACGAGATACTCAAATCCACTCGCCTGATCCGACTTCTCCGCCCCCTGCCGCTGCTGCGACACACGGCCCTGCTCCGACAGATTGAACTGTTCCGTCTGGCCAGCGTCCGCAATGCCGGCAGCAGTGCCGCGATAACAGAGGCCAAGGAAAAGTTGGGTAAGGAACACTGGGCTGTCCGCTTCATCGTACGCGTCGAGTACTATCGTTCACGCCTTGTTACGGGGCTGCTGAAACTCCTGCCATTCATAAAGTCCAGCACCATTCGCAAGCGACGTCAGGAGGAGCGCTCAAAGCGCGAAGACATGAACGAATAAACGGAAACCGCTCGATGGGTTGTGCTGTTATCTCCCTCATCCTTCTTGCTCCAGGACCAGGAATAAGAGGACACCCATGTTGTTCCGATGGTCCGAACGTTCGACTCAACGGGCCGCTATCACTGCTCCGACAGGGTTACGCCACGATTAAAGCGGACGCATCGCACTGAGGGTCGTCTACGAAGGCCGTCTACCGATCCCAGCGGCCGCACATGGACATGCCACGGGCACGGCGACAGGTATCCGCGGTACGGTCTACCCTCCTAAGACACCGCCCGGATGAATAACCCGCCCATGCCGTTTCCCACGCAGAAGACCAAGATCGTTGCCACCATTGGGCCCGCGTCCGATTCACCAGAGACGCTGCGGCGCATGATGCTGGCCGGGCTCGATGTAGCTCGGCTGAATTTCTCGCACGGCGATGCCGCCTACCATGCCGAGTTGATCGGTCGCATCCGCGACGCCGCGCAGGCGAACAGCACCCGCGTCGCGATCCTCGGTGACCTTCCCGGTCCGAAGATGCGTATCGGCGAACTGGCGGAAGAGCCGATCGAACTGCACCCCGACCAGACCATCACCCTGACTACCGAGGACTGCATTGGCGATGCCTCGCGGGTCAGCGTGTCGTTCGCGAGCCTGCCGGAGGCGGTGCAGCCGGGCGATGCCCTGTTCCTGAACGATGGCTTCATCGAGCTGGAGGTGGTGACGGTCGAGCGCAGCGAAGTGATCTGCCGCGTACATACCGGCGGAGAACTGCGCTCGCGCAAGGGCCTGAATCTGCCGGGCATCGATCTCGGCATCCGCGCCTTCACCACGGAAGACCACCAATGGCTGCGGTTTGCAGCGGAACACGGCGTGGATGCGGTCAGCCAGAGCTTCGTAGTCGACGGCGACGACATCCTTGCGGTGCGCAAGGCGGCAGAAGCACTGGACTACGCCCCCTTCATCATCGCCAAGATCGAGCGCGCCGCCGCGCTGGAGCAGCTCGACAGCATCCTCGAAGCCGCCGACGGCATCATGGTGGCACGCGGGGATCTCGGAGTGGAGATCCCGATCGCGCGCATTGCCCTCGCCCAGCGGCGCATCACCCGACGCGCCAACCGGCACAACCGCCCGGTGATCACCGCCACCCAGATGCTGGAGTCCATGGTCGCCTCGCGCCGCCCTACCCGCGCCGAGGCCACCGACGTCGCCAACGCCATCCTCGGCGGCACCGACTGCGTGATGCTTTCCGCCGAGTCGGCGATGGGGCTGTACCCGGTGGAGGCCGTGGCGATGCTGGCGGCCATTGCCCGCTCCATCGAACCGGAACGCGACGGCGGCATCGGCGCCGACGGCCCGGACGACCCTGACGAGGCAGGTCTTGACCGAGCCGTCGACCTCATCGCGCGCAGCGTACTGCACACCGCGCAGCGGCGCCTGCCACGGGTCACCCTGGCGCCTACGGCCAGTGGCGCCACCGCCCGGCGCATCGCGCGACTGCGCCTGCCCTGCTGGATCGCCGCCTTCACCCCGAACCCGGCCACCGCCCAGGGCCTGCAGTTTTCCTACGGTGTCCACCCCGTGGATGTCGCCGAGGACCGCGCCGACTGGAACGACTTCGCGCGCCAGTGGCTCACCGAGCACGGCATCGACGACGGCCTCGCCCTCCTCGTCCAGGGCCCCTCGGGGCCCCATCCGACCGGCAACCACCGCCTGGAACTGCTCGAACTCGACCGTCCCCGCCAGGAATACACCAACGCACCGGAGCACCCCTGACCCACACCCCCGTGCGGCCGAAGACGGAAGAACACGACACCCGCCTCCTGTCCGAGCTGCAAGGACAGGGGGATTCGGATAGCCCGTCAGTCCAGGGGCAGGATGCGCCGGCGGGGCGGTGGGGCATCCTGCAGCCTCTGCTGGTTCGCGTACTCGCGTTGCTTCTGCTCGAGGTAGGTCTCGCGGTCCAGCTCGCGTAGCTGGCGCGGGTATTCGTCGGTCAGGTCGAACCAGCGTTCCAGGCGGGCCAAAAGGAGCTCCTGAGCCGGCCGGTCGCGGACGTCGAGCCAGGCCTGCAGTGCAAGATAGAAGCGCATGACGGTGCGCTCGATCATGCCTTCCAGGCCGCCGATGTATTGTGGCTCGCCGTTTTCGTAACCGACCACGGTGAAACCCACCCGCTCGCGTCCCCCGGTGGCGAGGTAGACGAGCGCGGCCAGCCGGGCAATCACCCCGAAGCGCAACGAATACTCGAGGTTGACGAGGGTCCCCGTGTCGTGCGGCACGACGTGGACGACGATGGAGTAATCCCGGGTTCCGTAGGGCCCACGATCGCCCTCCAGCTCGATCAGCAGCCAGTCCTCACCCATCTGGGCCGACCGCCTGACGAGCTCCACACGCTCTGCATACTCCGCCTGCTCGTAACGCGCACGGCCCACGTACAGGTGCAGCAAGGCGTCCGCCCCCTCGCGGTAGACGCAGCTCTTGATGTTGATGTGCAGGACGGTGATTTCGCACCACGCCGAAAGCGCTTCCAGCTCACTGGCCACCAACGCAAACGAATACGGCAGCCGGGCGTGCACCGCCCCCTCGACGACGCCGCCCTGCACAGTGGAGGTAACGGCAATCGGCTCGCCCAGCGGTGATTCGGCAATGGCGGCCAGCCAGTCTTCGGCGCCATCCGCATGCGCCAGTAGAGGGCTTCCGACAAGCAGAGCCAACCCGACAAGCGCGACGATGTGCAGTCGGCACCAGGATTGGTGGGCAAACGGAACGGCCGGCAGTCGAAGCATGGCAGCGCCCCTCCGTAGAATCACCCGGCCGGCGCCCATTGACGGTCATGACGGGGTCGGCCCCGGGTCAGGGCCCGAAACGGTGACCATTGAGGCGAAGTCGCCCCCACTCACCTCCTTAGATAGCCCATATCCGCGATCAGCACTGGCGAACATGCCCATGGATCATGTGTCTCCCTTGCTGGTCCAGCCGCGGAAACCTTCCCGGACGGAAAGGCAGCGTGCATACCCGAGGTCCCGCAGGAGCTCTGCGGCACGCAGGCTGCGGCGGCCGCTGTTGCACAGGCACAGCAGGATCTGGTCCTGGGTGACGTGGTGGCGGTTGATCAGGGAGATGAAGTGCTGGAAATCCCGCTCGTCCGGCTCGTCCGCATCCAGCAGTTCCTGTTCCTCCTCGGACAGCTCGCGACCCAGCAACTGCTTCAGGCGGAACAGGGGCACAGGGACGGCACCTTCTACCGCGCCTTCCAGCTCCAGTTCGAAGGGCTGACGGATATCCAGCAACACGGCCAGGCCGATATCGACCAGTTCGCGCGCCGCGTTCACGCTGATCTCCAGCTGCGGCTTGCTCGTTTCGTTCGCCATGCGTTCTCCTTTGATGTTCGCCTCTCTCTGAGGCCGCCTTCTCGGCTCCCGGTTCCCCCGATTGCACCGCCCGATCCACAACCTCGACATTGGACATCAGAAACCCGGTCCGGGCTTCTGTCATGCATGGGGTTTCACGCTCTGTGAAGCGGCCCCACGACATTTCAGACGGCGGGTTCTATGCTCCATGGATACCTGCCGCCTGAAACGGCGCACTGATCAGCGTTAGGGGCAGCATGCCGAACGACCGTGATATCGACCTGAGCCGCCACCACGAACCCCGGGATTTCTCCGACCGCGTCGCACGGGGCTTTACCTCGCTGATGCGATTCTTCGCCGACACCTTCTTTGCCCGGCGCTACGGACACCGCGCCGTGGTCCTGGAGACGGTTGCGGGCGTCCCCGGCATGGTGGGCGCCACGCTGCAGCACCTGCGCTCGCTGCGGCGCATGGAGGATGACCACGGATGGATCCGCACGCTGATGGACGAGGCCGAGAACGAGCGCATGCACCTGCTCACCTTCATCGAGATCACCTCGCCCAACTGGCTGGAGCGCTTCCTGATCATCCTGGCGCAGGGCTTCTTCTACACGTTGTTCTTTATGATCTACATCCTCTCGTCGCGTACGGCGCACCGGATCGTAGGCTACTTCGAAGAGGAAGCGGTCGTCAGCTACACCGAGTACCTGGAGGAAGTGGAGTCCGGCGGGCTCGATAACGTCGCCGCGCCGGCACGCGCGATCCAGTACTGGAACCTTCCGGAAGATGCCCGCCTGTCCGACGTCATCCGCGCGGTACGCGCCGACGAGGCAGGCCACCGGGACGTTAACCACGGCTTCGCCGACCTGCTCGGCAAGAAAGACTGACCCGGGCGCTCTCCCACGACCTGACGGGGCCGGTTTTCGGGCACTATCGTGTGGCCGTATGCGAACGACAGGGAGACGGCCGTGAACGACGAGACAACCGGCGGGACCGAGGGCGCACTCCCCCTGCAGCGGCTGGCGGGATGGGGGCTGCGCGGTATCGCGGTCCTGACGGGCCTGGGCGGGCTACTGACATCGGTGACGCTCTGGGCGCTGGCACAGGAAACGCCGCAGGTGCCCTGGCCGGTCGCATCCCTGGTGTTGCTGCAGGCCCTCTTTGCCGTTGCAGTGCTGGCCTGGGTCGTGCTCCTGTGGCGAAGGGCCCGCGCACTGGGCGCGCTGGAGACGCGGGACTATCCCGCCATCACCTGCGTTGTCGTCTGCACACGGCTGGTCGGCGAGCTGCTGGCGATTGCCTTCGTGCTGCTCGCGCTGGCGTTGTCGGTCATCTCCCTGACAGCGGTGGAGCCCTTTGCGGGCACCGCGGTGGCCGCGTTCGGCCTTGAAGCCGAGCTGGTGGAACCGGCGAGCTGGGGACTGGCCATCCTGACGGCGATCCTCTGGCCCCTCGCCGGATTGTTCGCGGGCGGGATGGTCCTGTTCGCGGCCTACCTGTTCGCCGATGCCATGACAGCCATGCTGGAGTATGTGCGCGACGTGCGGCGCATCCGCGAAACCCTGTCGTCCGGACCGTCCGCGAGATGAAGTAGAACGCGAGACCTTCGCGACCTTCGGGTTCAAACCTTGCCTTTTGCTTCGTCAGTCGGCCCCGCAGAAAACGCCGCGGAACCCCCAGCAAATACACCGCCAACCGTGCAGGCCCGACACCCATTCGAACCGGCTGGCGGCGGACTCTAGCGGACGTCGCCACGGGTGACCCACCTCAAGGTTTGGCCGGCCAGGCCGTTTACTGTGGTCAAGGCCCGAGGTTGCGGGCTGCTCCCAATACTGGCCACACAAGGACCGCCCATGAATTTCCGCTCGCTCTCTGTTCGATCCAAGCTGGTCATCACCATCGTAGTACCCGTGGCCGCGCTCCTGCTGTTGGCGGCCCTGGCCGCACGCGGCACAGCCAACATCGAAGAGGGCGTGCAGAACATCTATCACGACCGCGTCGTGCCCCTGCAGCAGCTGAAGACCATCGCCGACAACTATGCGGTGCTGGTCATCGACGCGGTCAACAAGGCGGACGCCGGACGGATGACGGCGGAAGAGGCACTCGCCGACGTCCGTGAGGCACGAGAGGAGATCGCCGAGATCTGGGACGCCTACCTGGCCACGACCCTGACGCCCCGTGAGCAGGAACTGGCTGATGGTGCCCGCGGGTTGTTCCGCGCAGCCAACGCCCACCTGGACCGCCTGGAGGGGGCCCTGGGCGGGATGTCCGGCGATGTCCAGGGCGAGCTCGACGCCTTCAACGGTCCCCTGTACGACACCATCGATCCGATCAGCGACCAGATCACCCAGCTGGTCGACCTGCAGATCGATGTTGCCGGGACCGAGGCCGAGCGGGTATCGGCGTTCTACACCCAGGTTCTGGTGCGCAGCGGCGCGCTGATGCTGGTGGTCTTGATCATCGTCGTGGTCACCGGGGTGTGGACGTATCGCTCGGTAGCACTCCCGATCTCGCGGATGCGCGCGACACTCACGGAGATCGCCGAGCACCATGACCTCTCGCGCCGGGTCGACGTTCGCTCCGACGACGAGATCGGCGCCACTGCAGGCGCCCTGAACAGCATGCTCGACCAATTCCAGGACTCGATCCGCGAGTTGCGCACCCTGACGGATCAGATGGCCTCTGCCGCGGAACAGCTGTCCGCCGTCAGTACCCAGACCAACGGGAACATCGACCAGCAGCGCTCGCAGACCGAACAGGTCTCGACGGCGATGAACGAGATGGCCGCGACGGTGCAGGAGGTCGCGCGCAACGCCTCCGATGCCGCGTCCTCCAGCCAGGAAGCCGATCAGGAGTCCCGCGCGGGTGGCGAAGTGGTGCGCACGGTGGTCAGCGACATCGGACGCCTGTCGGGCGAGGTCGCGACCATCGAGGAATCCGTGCGCAACCTGGACGAGAAGGGGCAGCAGATTGGCTCGGTGCTCGACGTCATTCGCGGCATTGCCGAGCAGACCAACCTCCTGGCCCTGAATGCGGCCATCGAGGCCGCCCGCGCCGGCGAACAGGGACGCGGCTTCGCCGTGGTCGCCGACGAGGTGCGTACCCTCGCCTCGCGCACGCAGGACTCCACGGCGGATATCCAGGCGATGATCGAGTCGCTCCAGGCGGGTACCCGCAACGCCGTCACCGCGATGGGCCGCGGCCGCGAAATGGCCGAGGCCACCAGCAACGACGCCGAACGCGCCGGCCAGGCGCTGGAATCCATCGTCCAGGCAGTCGGTCGGATCAGCGACATGACCACGCAGATCGCCAGCGCGGCCGAAGAACAGAACGCGGTGGCCGAGGAGATCAACCGGAACATCTACGCCATCAATGACATCACCGGCGATACCGCCAACGGGGCCCGCCAGACGGCGACCGCCAGCCAGGAGGTCGCGGACATCGCCTCGCGTGTACGCGACCTGGCCTCCGCCTACCGCATTGGCTGACCCCCACTCCTACAGAGCACCGCGAGCTCGGCTTCGGCTTCGGCTCCGGCTTGCCAGGCGGGCGGCCACCGCTTTGCACGAAAGCATCCGAAGAAACGGATCCGTCAGGAGAAGCCACGCGCTCCGAACTTGCGATGCAAAAAATGGAGGCTCGTCAAGGGCCACCGGGAACTCGAGACCCCGGCCGCACTCCGAGCCTCAGTACCTCAGGTTGTTCGCGATGCTTCCACCTGCCGAAGGTGGATGAATTTCGGGGAGCCCGATAAACACGATCTAGACGCATTCTTTTGCATTTATGATCAGCATACGCTTATCTTCTGACGTTCCATTTTTCGAACCAATCAGGAGACTCCATGCGAGCCATCAAGACTCTAGCGGCTTCCGCCCTTCTCGCCCTCGCCGGTGCCGGCACAGTTGCGCAGGCGGATGAGCCCTCCAAGCTGTTCGTCAGCGTCACCTCGGCCGACGACCACACCCAGTTCATGTCCATGGTGTTGGCCAACCAGAGCATGCGTCAGGGTCAGGAGATCCGCGTCCTGCTGTGCGGCCCCGCCGCTACGATGGCGACCGAAGATTTTGAGGGCGCCACCATGCAGCCGGCCGACCGGAACGCGCAGCAGCTGATGATGAACCTGCTCAACAACGGCGCCACCGTTGAGACCTGCGCCATCTTCCTGCCGAACACGGACTACACCGAGGCCGACCTGCTTGACGGCATCACCCCGGCCGACCCGGAAGAAGTCGGTGCCTATATGGCCGATCCGAACGTGCGCTTCTTCTCGAACTGATCGCCCGCTTTCGATGCTGACGGGGCCCTCTTCGGAGGGCCTTTTCCGTTTGGACGGCCGGATTCCATCGCAGGCGCGCCCGGGTACACTGTTTGTTGTCTGGCGGAGCCCAGGCTCCGAGCCCGTCACGCATGGGACCGGGCCGTTCCAAACGAACCCCAGGGGGCCACTTATGAGGCTTTGGTCGAAGTGGAAGAAAGGCGGGGCACTGCTGGCCGATGTCCTGCAACGCCAAGGGATCGACCCGAAGGCGGCCGCGGCACAGGAGAGCTTCAAGACGATCCTGGACGCTGCGGAGGCGGGGGCGGATGAGCGCCTCAAGCGCGAGGCGCAGGACAACGCCCTGTCGAGGGACGAACGCAACACCCGCTGGGAGGCACTGTTTTTCGAGGAGATCCGCTCCCGGGCCAAGGCCCATGCCGCGGAGGTCAAACGCCGCTGATCGCCGCGGCGGCACCGCTGAACGTGGTGCGGTCGGGATCAGTCGTTCTTGCGGAACACGCACCAGTTGAACGGCTGCTCGGTCTCGCCCGGGGTCACGTGGACCTCGCGTTGCGACTTCACCAGCGCGAAACCCGGACCGAACGCGTCCTGCAGGGTCTCCGGGGAATGCCGCTGCACCGGCAGGCCGGAACATTTTTCCGGGCCATCCAGCGCAAAGGTCCCGATTACGATATCCCCCCCTGGGCGAAGGGCATGCTGCACCTGCTGCACGTATCGGGCCCGTTGATCCGCGGCGATCAGGAAGTGAAACACCGCGCGGTCATGCCAGACATCAAGCGCTGCCTCCGGGAATGCGTGTTCCAGTACGTCCGCTTCCTGCCATGCGACCGCTGCGGCGCGCTCCCCGACCCGCTCGCGCGCCTTCTCGAGCGCCGCCCCGGACAGATCGAGCACCGTCAGGTTGCGATAGCCCTCAGCCAGCAGTTCGTCCACCAGGACCGAGGCACCGCCACCGATATCGACAATCGCGGCATCGGGGGCCGACGCCACCGCCCGAATCAGGGCCCGCGACGTCCGCGCCTCCGCCTGATACCACCCCACGGCATCGGTGGCGCGGGTCTGGTAGACGTCTTCCCAGTGCGGCTTGGTGCTCATGCGGGTTCCTGGTTACCGGAGCAAAGGCTTCTCGTACCGGAAGGTTATCAGGCGTTCGGGCCCCGTGTGCTACCCTCCGCGCCGATTCCCATGCCGCCGGGCCAGCCCTATGAAATTCTTCCGCCTGATCAGCATTGTCGAGGGCATTTCCCTCGTCACCCTGCTCTTTGTCGCCATGCCGCTACGCACCTACGCGGATATGCCACTGGCGGTGACCTACGTGGGCTGGGTGCACGGCATCCTGTTCATCGTCTATGGCGCGACGTCGTTGATCGCCAGCCACCTGAGCGGGTGGCCAGTCTGGAAATGGCTGCTGGTCCTGTTCCTTGGGGTGGTGCCCTTCGGCTTTCTCTACGTCGACCACCTGATCCGGCGCGAAATCCCCAACGCAAGCGCGGCCAGGACGGCCTGACGCTCACTCATCACGGGCCACCACCCAACCGGCTGCTGCCCCCGCTCGTCATCCCGGCCGGAGCGAAGCGCAGAGCCGGGATGACAGCCCCAGGTGTGCCTCGATGAATCGGACTGGCCACTCGTCCCTTGAATGCCTTCCCCAACACCGACGTTCGCGTGGTCTAATCGGCCCTTCATCCCCATACCAAAGCCCACCATGATCGCCGTAATCTTCGAAGTGGAACCACACGCCGAACGCAAACAGGACTACCTGGATGCGGCCGCGAGTCTGCGCGAACACCTGAAAGACGTCGACGGATTCCTCTCCATCGAGCGTTTCGAGAGCCTGAGCCAGCCGGGCAAGGTGCTGTCACTGTCTTTCTGGCGGGATGAAGCCGCCGTTCGGGAATGGCGCAACCTCGAGGAACACCGCCAGGTGCAGGCGGCCGGCCGCGGCGGCATCTTCGCCGACTACCGCCTGCGCGTGGCCGAGGTGGTCCGCGACTACGGGATGCACGAGCGCGCCCAGGCGCCTGAAGACTCGCGCACCGCCCACGGATCCTGAAACCCGCCGGCGCGCCAATCCTGGACGACTACAGGCGGTCGGGCAGGCAACTCTCAGTCGGGGTCACGTACGACGATGCGCCCCTGCATGTAGGGATGCGGGGCACAGATGTAGTCGTAGGTACCCGGCTCCGTCAGCGTGACGCTGTCGCTTTCGGCATGCTCCAGCATCGCCGTTGAAAACGACTGTGGCCCCCGCATGGCGACGGCGTTGTGAGCGCCCGAGGTCTCCCCGAGCCCATAGGTGAAGACATCCTCGTTGACCCAGGTGACTTTCGTGCCGGGGGCCACCTCAACGCTCTTCGGATAGAAGGAATTGCCTTTCATCTCGATCACGACCTCGTCCACATCCGCTCCGAAGCGAACCGGACGGTCGGCCCGCGCGGGAATCGGATTGGCCTCGACTTCGGGAATCCCGAACGGTGAAAGTATGCGGCGGGCTTCGCTGATCCGTTCCACACGTTCCTCCGACTCGTAAACGGGCCCCTCGGCCAGAATCGCGGCTGGTGTATCCGCATCCGCTCGGGCATCCAGCAGCCCAATGGCACCCCGACTGGTGGCCCCGACGCCATGATCCAGCATGGTGTAGACCCCTTCCTCCGGCGGTATACGGAACTCGATCACCCAGGAATCCGACGGCCCCGTGGTCACCGTCTGCCCACCGGGCCACAGTGCCTCGGGATGCCCCTGCCAGTACACGTAATCCCAGACGATGCCGACGATATGGAAGGTCGACAGCAGATTGGGGCCCACGTTGAGGAAGTACATGCGTACGTAGTCCCCCGGACGGACGGGGATCGGGTTCTCCACGTAGCGAAACAGCTGGCCGTTGAACGCGGTGTAACTGGCATCCCCTTCCACCGCCTCTTTGCCGCTGGCATACAGCTCGTGCTGCAACATATAGAGCTTCAGGTCCGGCTCCTGCCCCAGGTCGGCTTCCAGCTTGTAGGGTTCGTCGCGCGGCTCGACAACGATCATGCCGTACTGCCCGAACATCACGTGCATGGGGATCGCATGACCACCCGGGGCACAGTGATACATAAAGACCCCCGGTGTGGTCGCGCGGAAGGTGATCGACTTGGTCTGCCCGGGAAGGATGTGCCCGACATGCTTCGAGGTCTGCGTGTAGGCCGCGTGGATCGAGGCGCCGTGCATCACATCCCCGCTGTTGCTGATCTCCATACGCACGATGTTGCCCTCGGTCACCCGCAAGGTTGGCCCGGGCAGTTTTCCGTCGATCAGGAAGCCGTCGTAGACCACGCCCTGCCCGATCGGCACCTGCCCCTCGTCCAGGTCGATCCGGAATACATGATCCGGTTCGGCGTCCTGGGAGACGTACCCGGTCGGCCGGGTCTCGAGCCCCTCGTCACGCTCGATGATCTCGATAAAGTCGCTGTTACCAAACAGCTCGCTGAAATCCGGCCCCATCGACGCCTGGGCCACTGAGGCGAAATACCACAACAGGACCACCGCGAGCCCGGCCGCGAAATGGGCACCCAGTGGATTACGTCCGATGGCCGAAGGATATGCCGATTCTGGTCGTTTCATTGCCCCCTCCTCTGGAGCGGATCCACAACGCTCCGCTATAACCTTTATAGACCATGCATCTATTCACAGCATCGCGCCGAAAAATCACGCGCGTCGAGTGCAACGCCGCGGCACTCGCACTGACGTATCCCCCGTGCAAACTTGGGTCTCCCCCTCCACCCTTCCACAGCAACAGCCCCGGCTGTGGCCTATAGATCTAGCAACGTCATCGACTGGAGAGGGGCCATGGGCATCGTGAACGAGTTCAAGCAGTTTGTGGCGCGCGGCAACGTGGTCGACATGGCCGTGGGGGTCATCATCGGGCTGGCGTTCGGCCAGATCGTGTCATCACTGGTATCCGATGTAGTGATGCCACCCATCGGCCTGCTGATCGGCGGGGTCGACTTTGGAGAACTCGCGATCGTGCTGCGCGAGGCGGAGAACGGCGTGGCGGCGGTCACGATCAATTACGGACTGTTCATCAAGCGCGTGGTGGACTTCCTGATTATCGCCGTGGTGGTATTCGCCGCCATCAAGGGGATCGCCCGCCTGCAGCGCAAGGAAGAGGCCAAAGCGGAGGAACCCGCGGCGCCCAGCAACGAAGAGAAACTGTTGACGGAGATCCGCGACCTGTTGAAGGTGCGGCAAGGTGACTGAGGGACACGCTGAGGAACCGGTACGGCCAGACGGCGTCTCAGCAAGGGCATCGAACAGGGAGACGAGTTTGGACAACGCCATCGAAGTGGAAGGCCTGGTGCGCGACTTTGGCGGTACGCGGGCCGTGGACGGCGTGGATCTGCGGGTGCCGGCCGGCCACGTGCTGGGCCTGCTGGGGCCCAACGGCGCCGGCAAGACAACCGTAGTGCGTATGCTCGCCACTCTGCTGACGCCCACCGCCGGGGTCGCCCGTGTAGGCGGCTTCGATGTGGCTCGCGACGGCGCTCGGGTGCGCGAGATCATCGGCCTGACCGGCCAGTACGCCTCGGTGGACGAGAAGCTGACCGGACGGGAGAACCTGATCCTGATCGGCCGCCTGCTGGGCCTGAAACGCCGTGACGCCAGGGCCCGCGCTGACGAGTTGTTGCAGGATTTCGACCTGCGCGAGGCCGGTCAGCGCCCGGCCCAGACCTACTCCGGCGGGATGCGGCGCCGGCTGGATCTGGCCGCCAGCCTGGTCGGGCGCCCGCGCATCCTGTTCCTCGACGAGCCCTCCACTGGCCTCGACCCGCGGGCCCGCCGCGACCTGTGGGAGCGTGTCCGCCAACTGCAGACTGACGGCACAACCGTGCTGCTGACCACCCAGTACCTGGAGGAAGCCGACGCCTTGGCCGATGCCATCGTAGTACTGGACCACGGACGCGTGATCGCCGAAGGCACCGCCGCACAGCTGAAGGCCCGGGTCGGCGGACGCTCGCTGTTCCTGATGGTGGCCCGCGCGGAACAGGCCGCGGCGGCCGGCGAGCGGGTCGCCGCGATGGTGGGCACCCCGCCCCGTGTGGAGGGCGAAACGATCAGCGTACCGGTGTCGGACCCGGCCCTGCTGCCCGCGTTGCTGCGAGAGCTGGACGCCGCCGGCATCGAGGTCGCGGAGCTGGGGCTGCGCGGCGCCAGTCTGGATGATGTGTTCCTGTCCCTGACCGGGCGCAGCGGGGCCTGCCGCGAAGAGTCGGGCAACGCGGAGGACACGCCATGAAGGCCCTCGATCAGACCCTGGCGCTCGCCTGGCGCAGCCTGGTGCAGGTGCGGCGCAACCCCTGGGAGCTGGGCGACTACAGCATCCAGCCGATCCTGTTTCTGGTGCTGTTCCTGTTCGTATTCGGCGGGGCAATTGCCGGCTCGCCAGAGAACTACCTGGCGTTCGTGCTGCCAGGCGTGATCGTAATGAACATGCTGTTCGTCACCGTGTACGTGGGCCACGGCCTGAACACCGACCTGACCCGCGGCGTGTTCGACCGCTTTCGCGCCCTGCCCATCCCGCGCTGGGCGCCGCTGGCCGGGCGCATCCTGGCGGACGTGGTCAAGCAGCTGCTGTGCATTGCCCTGTTGCTGGTCGTCGGATTCCTGCTGGGCTTTCGGCTCGAGACTTCGTGGGCGCATCTACTGGCGATGGTGGCGCTGGTGCTGACCTTTGCCGTGGCCTTTTCCTGGGTGATGGTGCTGGTCGGCGTCATCGCACGCGACCCGGAACACGTGCAGCTGTTCGGCTTTACCGCGCTGTTCCCGGTCACCTTCGTGAGCTCGGCCTTCGTGCCGGTGGATACGATGCCACCGTGGCTGCAGGGCTTCGTGCAGGCCAACCCGGTGTCGCTGCTGGCCGACGCGGCGCGCGCACTGATGAATGCCGATGGTCCGGCCCTTGAGCCGGCACTTTGGTCGCTGGCCTGGGCACTGGGCATCGTGCTGGTGTTCGCGCCGCTGTCGGTCTACGCACTCAACCGCCGCCTAGCGCGCGGTTAGCGGCCGACAAGCGCGGTCAGAACAGTTCGATTTCCCCGGTCCTGATCGTGGGCGTCTGAATCGCGCCTTCGGCAACCAGGCGGTCGAACAAACAGACCTGGTTCTTGCCGTTTGCCTTGGCGTAGTACAGGGCCTGATCGGCTTCGTCCAGCACCACGCTGGCGGTCTTGTAGGGGCGCAACTGGGTCACGCCGATACTGGTCGTAACCCGGCCGACCCGCGGCAATGTGCAGGCGGCGACCGCGTGTTTCAGGCGTTCGAAGGCTGCGGCCGCCCTGTCGGCACCGGCAACCTCGGCCAGCACCACGAACTCCTCGCCGCCAAAGCGATAGACCAAGTCATTGTCGCGGAAACTCTGTTGCAGCAGCCGCGCGAGAAGAATCAACACCTCGTCGCCGTAGACGTGGCCGAAGCCGTCATTGACCTTCTTGAAGTCGTCGATGTCGATCACGCCCAGCCAGATCTGAGTCTCCTCGGGATCGGCCTCCTAGCGGCGGTCCTCCGCCAGGCCCGGCCGGTGGACGCTGCGCTCCAGTGTCGCAAGGTCGCGAAAATTGTCGTCGAAGGTCTTGCGGTTCAGCAGGCCGGTGAGCTCATCGGTCTGGGCGTCATCAATCAGCTTGACGAAGTTGCGATACACCGAAAGGAAACTCTTGACCAGGCGTGCATCCAGTGACGCGTCAGCGCCATCGCCATCGCCATCGAATGAAAACACCAGGCAGATACTGAACTCGTTGAGCCCGGACATCGGAAAGACCGAGACCCGGCGGCCGGACACGTCGGCCTCCGAAACCGGCTGACCGGTCGCCAACGCCTGCTCCAGCAACCCGGCGGGCACAGGCTGATCCTCGGGATCGAACGGCACCGTCATCACGGCATCGTGCTTGCGATCAAAGGTATGCAGGCTCCGGGGCTGGCCTTCTGCATCAAGCTGAATCGCCCAGATGAGGGCACTCTCGTAGATGTCGTCCAGCGTCTTGAGCAGGCTGTACTCCAGACGCCGGGCATTGCGGATCCCCGTCAGGTGGGCCAGTCCGTCAAGCAGATCACGACTGCTGGGCATTGCGTTGATCCCGTGGATTCGGTGAGGGCCGTGGGCGCCCCGGTTCGATCGTCCGGGGCGCCCACGGTGCGAAATCACTTCGCGCCAATGCCGTTTGGCAGCACGCGAGGCTGGGACACCGCCCCGCCCGCAAGGTTTCCCGCCGGAGCAACTCCCGAATCTCGCGCAGCATGGTATTCGAAAAGCACGGGGCCGAGTGGAGGGCGTCACTCGAGGCCGATAGAGGAGGGACCGATGATCAGGGAGACCGGGTCACGGATGCCCCGTGCGCCCGACGCCCCCCGGACAGGTTCGCAGCGGTTTTCCACTCCGCTGCCGGCAAAAAAGTCGTCGCCTCCCTGCGACGACAAGAACGGGCCCGTGTGAGGGCCGACGGGAACTCAGTAGACGGGGACCAGTGCGTAGCCCTGGTTCTGGTAGCCCATGACGGCGATGAACCCACTGCGGACCGGCTGGATCGCGTCCAGCACCTTGTCGTTGTCCACCCCGTAGGCGCGGGTCGCGGCGGCGCAGACCTCCATCTTCACGCCCAGCTCATCGAGGCGGTCGACAGCCTTCGCGATCTCTTCCAGGGTGTCGCCGTGGTCGATAGCGATCTCCGGCTCGGGATCCGTGGTGATGAACTTGACGGCCTCGGCGATGAAGACCATGCGCAGATCGGGCTCCACACCCTCCTTGATCAGGTTCTCGTGGTTGGTGGCGATGCCACGCAAATAGGCGAGCATCACGTTCGGGTCGGACTTGCGCATGTCGTAGACCGCTCGCATGGTCTCGATGCCCTGGGTCGCCTCGCGGTTGTCCAGGCCCTCGGCGGCGGCCGTCGAACCCAGCCCGAGCGGCAGCAGCAGGGCCACAAGCAGGATCACTATTCGGTTTCGCATGGATACTCCTCCTTTCGTGGTTTAGGTCCGGGTGTCTCGTCCCCGGACTCGGAGCCTGAATCACTCGGACTCAGTAGATGGGGATGACCGCGTAGCCCTGCGCCTGATAGCCGGTCAGGGAGACGAAGGTGTTGCGCACCGGTTCGATGCCGGGCAGCAGCTCGCCAGCGTCCACGCCGAACAGCCGCGTGGCCACGGAGCAGGATTCCATGCGCACGCCCTTCTCCCGCAAGGCGGCAATGTGCTCCTCGATCGCGTCCAGGTGATCGAACTCGGTCAGTTCGAAGCGCTCGCGGTCCTCGCTGATCATGGTCACGGCCTGGCCACGAAAGGCAAGGATCATGTCCGGCTCCACGCCTTGGTCGGTCAGGTCTTCATGCGTCTCGCGAATCACCATCAGGTACAGCGCCAGCATCTCCGGGTCCGTGTTGTTCAGGTCGAAGACGACACGACCCTGCTCGACGCCCTCCAGGGCGCGAGCGTCGGTTGGGGCATCGGCCTGGACACCCAGGGCGGTCAGGGAAAGGGCCAGCAGCAGGAACACGGAAGCAACGATCTTCATCAGGGGAATCTCCTTCGATGATTGAAAGCGGGGGTCACGGTCGATCCGCCGGAGTCATGGCGATGGCCCGCCAGGCAGCCTCCTGCGTCTCGGCCAGGTAGTGCGCCAGCGGTTGCTCCAGGACACCGTCGAGGTGCAGGTGCAGCAGGCGGATCGCGCCGCCGAACGCGGCGGTAGCGGCTACCGGAACCTCCATCGGTCGTACCTCGCCACGCTCGATGCCCTGCTCGATGCACTCGCGCATGCGCTGGAACGGCTGCGAGGAACACACCGGCGGCTCGTCCGGAAGGAACTCGCGGTGGCGCGCCTCCAGCACGAAGCGCAGGGTCTGAGGGGCCTCGATCGCGGCCTGGAACAGGAACGCGATGATCCCGTCACAGCGCGCACGGCAGTCACTCTCGCGCCCCATCACCTCGGCCAGGCCGGCGTCCATGCGTTGCAGCAGGTCGTCGTACAGCGCCTTGGCCAGCGCCTCCTTGTTGCCGAAGTGGTGATAGATCGAGCCGATGGAGACCCCGGCCTGGCGACGGATGTCATGGATGGAGGTATTGAAATAGCCATCACGACTGAACCGCTCCAGGGCAGTATCCAGCACGAGCTTGCGCAGCGCGGCACCGCGCACTGATTGCTTCGGGTTTTCCGTCATCACCACAACCGAACCGAACGTTCGTTCTAATTTAACGCGAATATCTGGTGAATGCCATATGCAAGCCGATATGGGGTGAGAAAAAGGCTTTGCGAGCTTGTCGACCGAGCCCAATGCCGCCGGTCCCGCCCAGGGATATACCACCGGACCCTGAGTCGACCCTGGGTCCGGTGGTTTCGGATGGAGATTGCTTCGCTGCGATCGCAATGACCGGGTCACCGCACCCGGATTCTGGTTCAGAAGTCCTCGAACTCCATGGTGCGGAAAACGCGGCCGGCGTTTTGACGGTGCAGCTCGCCGTAGGTGTCCAGGTGGCGGTAGGCGGACTGGTCGATGTTGTAGGCATCGTTCAGCGTGCCGCCCTCGTCGAGGATGCGCTGGACCTCCTCGCGCAGATGCACGAGGTAGTCGTGGGTGTAGAGGCGCAGCACGTCGAAGTCATTCACCGGCTCGCCGTGACCCGGGATGATGTAGTCGGCATCCAGGGCCTCCAGTTCGTGCCAGGTCTCGATCCAGCCGGCGGTATCGGTGTAATCGAAGATCGGGAGCATGCGCTGGTGAAAGGCCAGGTCGCCGGTAATGAGCGCCTTGCGCGCGGGCGCCCAGATGGCGATATCGCCCGGGGCATGGCCCGGTCCGAGGTAGCGGATCTGGATGGTCTCGCCACCCATGTCCAGGTCGAGGCGGGTGGCGAAGGTCACATCCGGCGTACCCAGCTCGGTCATGAACGCCTTGTCGCGGGTACGATTGGCCGCGCCCTCCAGGCTGGCCTGGCCGTTGGCCTCGATCTCGCGCCAGGCATCCTTGTGCGCGATCACCGTGGCGCCCTGCTCCTGCCAGTAGGTCATGCCGAGCATGGCATGGCCCTGGGCGTTCTCCAGCACCACGTATTTCACTGGCTGGTCGGTGAGCTTCCGGATCTCCTCGTGCAGTGATTTCGCCAGCAGGTAGTTGTCGCCGGCGTTCATCACCACCACGCCGTCCTCGGTAATGATGAACGACAGGTTGTTGTTGTGGCCGGAGTTCTCGTAGGTGGAGGGCTGGGTCGCGCCGATCGCCGACCACACGCCATCGGTCACCTCCTGCGGCCGGTCATAAAGGAACGAGTCGCGCGCCTTGTCGAGCACGTACAGTGGCAGGCCCGCGTCCTGCCACTCGAAGAAGCCGCCGGGGTAGTTCTGCACGTTGGTGTAGCCCATCTGCTGCAGGGTCTGCGCGGCGGCCACGCTGCGCAGGTTCTGGCCGCAATAGACGACGATCGGGGTGTCCTTGTCCGGGATCTCGCCGGGCACCTCGAACTCGATCCAGCCACGCGGGATATTGAGCGTCTCGCTGGACCGGATCTGCCCGCCGGTGTGCTCGATCTCGGTGCGGGTGCGCACGTCGATCACGACATGGTCCGGCTCGCTGGCGATCCACTCCTGCAGGCCCTCCTTGTCGATGTTGGTGATCTCGGCGTTGGCGGCCTCCAGCAGCGTGTCGCCCGTCAGTTCTTCGGCCTGCGCGGTACTACCTACCGCGGCAAGGGCCAGTCCCAGCCAGATCGCTCGCATCGTGATTCTCCTTGTGGCGTCCATCCCTCCACCATAGCCCCCTGTTCCGCCGCCGGCCAGGCCTCCGCTTGAGCCACCCCGTACAGTGTCTATATTCAGGGTAAAGGCACACGGCCCAGCAGCCGAAGGAACCCCCAATGAGCAATCACATGGCGGATGTCACCATCCACATCGACGAAAACACCGACCACGCGGCCCGCGAGCGCATCCAGGACACCCTGCGTGAACTCCCCGGCGTCATGGCCGCCTCCAGTCACGACGAACGGCCCCACCTGATGGTGGTGGAGTACGATCCGGAACGGGTCGACAGCCGCAAGCTGCTGGACACGGTAACCGCGACCGGTGTCCACGCCGAACTGATCGGCCTGTAACGTAACCTGCCGGGCGCCACGGGCTATTTGTAGCCCGTGGCGCCCGGCTGAGCGGCTCAAGAGGCATGCCGAAACGGGACAACCCGCAATCGGTCTGTCACCATATTATCCATGGGGAAATGGGCCAGTATCCAGCACGACGACACGCACTGCGCTGACGGGGGAAACCATCGCGGCGCCCGGGCCGTTCGGCCGGATACCTGGCAGGTTCTTCTGGGCATTGGCCTCCTGCTGACCGCAACCTATGTCGCCCTGCCCTATGGCCTGCTGGCCAGCAGTCTCTACGTGCTGGGCACCACAAGCGCTGCCCTCGCTGTCGGCATCGCCGCACTGCGCCGGCCGAGGCCATTCGCCGCGACCGCCTGGGGCCTGATCGCCACCGTACTGACGCTGGCGGCCATCGGCCACGGCATCTGGTACTGGCTCGATCTGCAGGGCCTGGAACCCTTCCCCTCAGCCGCGGATATCTTCTACCTGTCGGTATACCCGCTGTTCGCCATCGCGCTGTGGCAACTGGGAAGCCAGACCGCACGCGACGACGGCGCGTTTGTGGATGCCCTGATCGTGGGCATTTCGGCCGCGGTGCTCGGGTGGGCCCTGCTGATCGCACCCTACACCTACGACCCCGACCTGACCTGGCTGCAACTGCTGGTATCCACGGGCTATCCGGTCGCGGACCTGATCCTGCTGCCCCTGGTCCTGCGCCTGGTGTTCCTCCACCGAACCGGCATCACGGCCCACAGTTTCCTCCTCCTGGGGATGCTCGCCTATCTGACGGCCGACCTGCTCTACGCCCACGGCAACTCCACCGGCTGGTACACCGCGGGCGGACTGACCGATGCCTTCTGGTTGATTGCCTATTCCCTGATCGTGGCGGCGGCATGGCATCCTTCCGCGAAGACCGAACCGCGCGCACACATCTCGCACGCCGAGCTCTCCGGCCGGCGTCTGCTCGTGCTGGGCGCCGCGTCCGTCCTGGTGCCGATGGTGATCCTGTTCACGGCGGGCAGCGAGATGGAGATCATTCGCGTTGCGGCGATCGCCTCCATCCTGCTGTTCCTGCTGGTGTTGTACCGCATGGCTGGATTGCTGCGCGAGACCCAGCACCAGGCCAAGCGCCTGGAGAACCTCTCGCGTACCGACCCGCTGACCGGGGCCGGCAATCGTCGCCACCTGGAAGAACAGTTAACCCGCGAGATCGCCCGCGCCGAACGCACCCAGGGCCCGCTCAACCTCGCATTCCTGGATATTGACCACTTCAAGCGCTTCAACGATTCCCACGGCCATGCAGCCGGCGATGCCCTGCTGCAGGAAATGGTGGATGCCTGGCGTCCCATCCTGCGGCCCACGGACCTGCTGGCACGTTTTGGCGGCGAGGAATTCGTGGTGGTGTTCCCGCACATTGATGCGCAGCAGGCCCGCCGCGTGCTGGAACGCCTGCGCACCGCGATGCCCAACGGCCAGACCTGCTCGGCCGGGATCGCCAGCTTCCACCCCGGCGACACCATGGACTCGCTGCTGGGACGCGCCGACCAGGCCCTGTACGCCGCGAAGGACGGCGGACGTGACCGCATCATGATCGCCCCCGCCGAACCCATACCCGTTGCAGGCATGCCCGCGTTGTAGGGACCGGAATCCCCGACTGCGAACACAATCCTGACACCCTGCAGGAGATCCGTGGAGCAATATCAAGCTCTCGCGCGTCTATTCCCGAGCCCCTTCACCAAGGTTTCCATGACACACCGTATTCTCGTACGCCTGTTTGCCCTCGCGGCCCTGCTGATGATCCCGTTCGCCGCACTGGCGCAGGAGGCGAACGGCCCGACGGGCGCAGTCGACGCCGCCGCTTCGATCGAGGCCGGCGGGGCCGAGATCCCGGTGGAACGCTATCGCGCCGATGGCGACGCCGTGCTTTTGTGGTTCCCCTCCGAACACGGCCTGCAGGACGGCCATCGACAACAGGCGCTGGCGCTGCAGGCGGCCGGGGTCGAGACCTGGCTGGCCGATCCGTTCACCGGCCACTTCCTGCCCGAGGCGGCATCCAGCTTCGACGACATGCCCACCGCCACGGTGACGGACCTGATCGAGGCAACCCACACCGATACCGGACGACCGGTCTATGCCTTCGGGCATGACCGTGCCCTGCCCTGGCTGCTCACCGGCCTGTACCAGTGGCAACAAGCCCACCCCGAGGCGGACTACCTGGCCGGACTGCTGATGACCAGCCCCTTCCTGCATACCGGCGTGGATACCGATGAGGCCGAACTACAACCCATCGTCCGGCTGACCAATCTGCCGGTGTACATCCTGCAACCGGCCCAGTCGCCCCAGCGCCAGCATCTCGGGCGGATTCGCAGCGGGCTGACCGAGGGCGGCAGTGCAGTGGGGGCGCGCCTGCTTCCCGGGATCCGCGACCGCTTCTTCTTCCGCCCCGATGCGACCGAAGCCGAGCGACTCGCCAGCGAGACCTTCCACCGCGAAATCATCTTCGCCTTGGAACTGCTGACGCGGCTGCCTCATCAACGCACACCCGCCGTGGCCGGACCGGACACGGACCTGGCAGTACGCACCCCAAGCGGCACCGACGCACAGCTCAACGCCCTGGATGAACCCGTGGCGGCCCCGCCGCTGGAGCGGCCCGACCTGGCGGGGGATATCCATCGACTGGAGGACTATCGCGGCGAGGTGGTGCTGATCAATTTCTGGGCCAGCTGGTGCCCGCCCTGCGTGCACGAGATGCCGTCCATGCAACTGCTGGAGGACGAACTGCGCGACGAAGGCTTTCGCATCCTGGCGGTGAACCTGGGCGAGGACGAGGACACCATCCAACGCTTCATCGAGGACGAGGTGCAGACCGAGTTCACCATCCTCCTCGATCCGGAACAGGACTCCCTCGACGACTGGCGCGCGATGGCCTACCCCACCAGCTACGTCGTCGACCGCAAGGGCCGCCTGCGCTACTACCTGTTCGGCGCCATCGAATGGACCGAACCCGGCGTGATCGACCAGATCCGCGACCTGCTGGACGAAGACGCGTAGCGGTCGGGAAAGGGCGCGGCGCCGCGCGGGGCGTGCTAAAGATCCGCCAGGATGGCGCGCAGGCGCTCCTCGTAGGCCGCTTCGGTAATCAGCCCCCGGTCGTGCAAGCGATCCAGCTCTTCCAGTCGCGCCTCGACCGAACGGCCGTCGGAGTCTTCATCGCGTCCCTGATCCGCCTGTTCACCTCCGCGGATCAACTCCACGGCATTCACTTGCGCGAACAGCTCGTCCACGAGCGGCGCCAGCTTCTCTCGGGTCGGCCCGAACTTGTCCATCCGCCCGCTACCGCTGCGGGCATCGTAGGTGGCCTGCCCCGCCAGGCCCTGGGCGTCATAGACGCGAAGATCGGCGTACGAGAGGTACATTGCCAGATCCCACTTCCAGTTCGCGGTGTGTTCCAGGTAATGCGAACACCGTGCAGGGCGGGAACCGGAATAGACGTCCGTGCGGATACCTCGCTGCTCGATCAGTTCGCGCATCTCGGGCTGAAATCCAGCCATGTGGATCTCGGGGTTGTCGAGCACGCAGACCAGGCTGACATCCACCGCATCCAGTGGCTCAATCGACTGGGTGATGGAACATCCGGTGGCCACCAGCGCAATGCCGGCCACCCAAAACGTACGCATTCCTCGCAACACAAACACCTTCCTTCCTCTGGACGCAATCCTGCGCGCACCTGCCCCGCGCAAACGAGCGCGCACCCTACCAGACCTGCACGACTCCCCGAATACCGAGGCGTCCGTACATCATCGGTCACCCCCCGCCTGATGGATCGCGCGCCCCCTCGTGCAGGACCGTGCCGGGTCAGGAAATGCCCACGCGGGCAGGCGTTATTTCGCGCAAGCGCCGCAGTTCGAGACTACGTTCGACGTATGAGAGACGTAGCGGAGACTCCCCCCATGAAAGCACCCTTTAGCGCACGAAAAGTGCGATCGAGCCTGCTCGCAGCGGCGGTCCTGTTCCTGACCGCTCCGGCATTCGCGGAAACGGAGGTCGGCATCACCGCCGACATGGCCGCATTCGACGTGCGCCACGGCAACGAGACCGTGACGGTAGCCCGCGACCAGGACACCTTCGCGACCATCGACCTCGACTACGCACAGATCGCGCGGCCCTGCCCGCCATTCTGCATCCAGCCGATGAGCCTTGGCCGCGGCGTCGAGACCCTGGGCGAACTGGAGTTCATCGACTACCTCCAGCAGACCACGGAGCGCGACGACCTGGTGATCATCGATTCGCGCACCCCGCGCGAATACCGCCGCGGCACCATCCCCGGCGCCGTCAACATCCCCTGGGACCGCCTGCACTTCGCCTCCGGCGCGGACCCGGACGACGTGCGCAACGTGCTGACCGAAGACTTCGGCGCAATCTTCGACGGCGACTTCTACGACTTCAGCCGGGCGAAGACCCTGGTGCTGTTCTGCAACGGCCCCTGGTGCGGCCAGTCACCCACCAACATCCGCACCCTGACCAACCTCGGCTACCCGGCCGAGCGCATCAAGTGGTACCGCGGCGGCATGCAGATGTGGCACGCCTTCGGCCTGACCACGGTCGAGGGCGAGACCAGCGACTAGCCCGCTTGGCGTCCATCTCGTCATTGCGAGCGCTGCGAAGCAATCCGGCGTGTAGGTAACCCCGCGGGCGGCAAGGCCAACCAATAACGGGCGTACAAAGAAACCACCGCCAGTCAGCCGTAGCGGCGCTCCCCATTCGGGTCCGCCGGCGGATCAGAGTCACTGGATTCGTCGGAATCGCCTGCGAGCTCCGATGGAGCTCGCGGAACCATGGTCTGGACATCGACGATCCGTGCGGTCTCATCAAAATGAACCGTCACAATGCGAGCCGTTGCGATAATCTCGGCCTCGTCACGATCGATGCCGAAATGCCGGGCCAACTCCTCGGTCCCGACCGGTTCCGGTGCGCGCCGACGTTCCTTGTTGTGAAAGCGGAACCAGTTGTAACCGGCCCACCCTATGAAGATCGCGCCCGCCGAGACAATCGCGATGGCGTACGTTTGAATTGCCCGCAACGTGCCCATGGGGTCATCCAGGATGTAGCGCTCGAACAACTCCACGCCCAGCGCCCACCCGACCAATGCGATCAGGGGTGTGAACAGGTAGATCCAGATGCCCCATCCAACAAGACTGACCAACTGACTGATATAGCGCTTTCTACTCGGCTCCAGATCCGAGCGGTCGATCATTTTGGGAACACGCGGTCGCAAGTGCTTCATGGGCTCATTCTTCCGGGGGCCGCAGCCCGCGATCCGGGCTGATCCATCGAGCACGCTCTCCGGAACGCTTGAGAAGGGCGCGCGGGACCGCCACGACCGTGGTGACCATGGACAACAGCCAGAACGCCAGTGGATACCAGATCACCCAGAAATAATTGCGGAAAAACCGGCCATCGACCTCGTAGCGACGATCAATCATCAAACTGACGAGGAACTGCATCAGCGCGGTCAGTCCGAGAATTACGCCCGCCCATTGCGGCAGCAGCCCCGGCTGGATCCAGCCTTCCGGAAGCTCGATCACCAGACCCAGAAAGGCCACAAGGATGATGACAAACATGACGTAGGCCCAGACGATACTGACCCCATACTCGAGGGCCACGCCCCATAGCCGCCGCTTGGGCCAATGGAACAGACTGGCGCCGTGGCGGAGCACCGTCTCCACCCCCCCTTGAGCCCAGCGCAGGCGCTGACGCCAAAGTCCTGCCAGAGTCTCCGGCATGTAGATGTAAGACAGCGCATTGGGCTCGTATCGTATGTCCCAGTGGTCGAGCTGGAGCCGCCAGGAGATATCGATGTCCTCGGTGACCATGTCGCTGCTCCAGTACCCGACCCGATCGAGGGCCGTGCGACGAAAACCCGCGATCACGCCCGAGACGGTGAATATGCGCCCGTAGACTCGCTGGGCGCGCTTGATCAGACCGATAGTGGCCGAGAACTCCCCAACCTGAAGCTTGCCCAGCAGGCTGCTGCGATTGACGATGCGCGGGTTACCGGTAACGGCGCCCACTCGGGGACCCGAAGTCAGGTGGAACATCATCCAGGCCACGGCGTTCGGATGCAGCAACGCGTCGCCGTCGATGCAGATCAGAAAGTCGTTCTGCGCCGCCAGTGCCCCGGTCCGCAGGGCAACGGCCTTGCCCTGATTGCTGGCCAGGTGCACCACGCGCAGACGGGGATACTCGTGAGTCAATTGTTCGAGAATCTCGGGGCTTGCATCGCTGCTGCCATCGTTGACGGCGATGATCTCGAAGTCGTGGTACTCGCTCGCATGGGCGTAATGGATCGTGTCGCGAATCACCTCTGCCTCGTTGAAGCAAGGAATGATGATGCTGCACGCAGCCAGACTGCCACTGTCGGGCGGATGATCGGGATCGGCCCCCTTGCGGCGCTCCCAGCGGAGGTAATACCAGACGCCCCCAATGATCCAGACCCAGGCCATGATTAGCGGGTAGAAGAAGGCAAAATTGGTCAGGGCGTTGAAGGTCATGCCGACTCCCTATCGCGGATGAGGGAAGGCATTCAGAGACATGCCCTCGAACGTGGGGCCGAATTCCGGCTGATCCCGCAGGAAGTCGTCCGGGTAGTACCCGAAGTTCAGCACCCCGCGCCGCACAAGCTGCTCCATCCAGTCGCGCAAGAGCGTCGCTTCCAGCCAGCGGCCTTCGCCTCGCCAGTCACGCGCCTGCAACTCGAATACAACGTCCTCGAAGCCCCCGATCTGCTCGTCCACCGCATCCGCGAGTCGGGCCAGCCAGACATCCGGCGGAAGCTCGGTCCCGTCCAGCCAGGGCATGGCCATGATGGCGACCTCGTCGTATGCCTCGACCGCAGCGGGCAGCGCCTGGGCGAACCGCTCCTCGGCTTCCGGTTCGAGAATCACCCGCGCATACAGGTTGCGCGCGGTGCGAAATTCGAGAGACAGATTGGTGAAATAGCGCAGCCGGCCGATCACCTCTTCCCCGAAATCGATCAGGGCCTGGGTCTTCTCCTCCGGCCGCAGAGTGCAATCCGAGAGCGGGCGGTCCGTTCCGGGCCAGCGCGCTCCGTCCTGACAGGCCGCCAGGTCCTCGTCGGCTGCCAGGTAGGCGTCGTCGTGGATCAACACCCCGGCAATACCGCTTGCCGCCATCCCGAGGTCCTCGTAGATCTCGCCGACAATCTCCAGGGACTGAGGAAGAAACGGACTCAGGCGGCGATAGTCACGATCCGCCGGCACGGGGGCACCTTCGGGCCCGGGCCGCTGCACCGACAGTTCGGCATGGAGGTCCTGATCGGGCAGATCAAAGGAGAGCAGTGGCATCCAGGCATACACGCGCACGCCGGCCCGCGTCCGCAGCTGCCAGGCGACGCGATTGAACAGGTCGGCACGCACGGGCAGGTGCCGATTCGGAAAGTACAACGCATCCGCGTTGCCATCACCGTTCGGGTCGGCAAAGGCTTGCAGGTAGACCGTGCGGACCTGCATCCGTTGGATGCGGTCCAGGAGTACACCGAGATTGCGATTGGTCTGCTCCGGATCGGGATCGTAGACGTAGTCAAGATCCACATGGACCACCCGCTGTGGCTGCGGCGATGTCGCACGTGTCGCGGATTCGGGACGCGCGCTCTGCGCAATCTGTACCGGCCGCGGATCTCCACTGATCAGCAAGCGGTTGACCCGCGCTTGTTCCGGGTGGTTGACCGGGTCCGCGCCTAGCGAGATCGACCAGGGCATCCCGGCCTCCGTCGCCAGTGCGTCCACCTCCGCACTGTGAGCGCCGTAGGGCCAGACGATGGCGCGCGGCGCAACACCTACCATCGCCTCCAGCGAGGCATTGCTGGCCCGCATGTCATCGAGGATCCGCTGACGGAATGTGTCGTGGTCCTCGTAACGGCCGATTTCCGGGTCATAACGACGCGTAATGGCCGCTGGCTGCTCGTTCCCCTGCGGGTTGGCCAGGATGCCGCGATGCAGGTCGTGACTGTGACTGGCGAATTCCACCAGCCCCGATGCCTGCATCTCGCGCAACTCGGACAGCGCCAGAAAGCCCTCGGCTCCGAGCGGCGCTTCGTTGTACGTGACGGTCCCGGGCGGGGGCTGATCCGCTGCCGGCTCGGGGCTCGCGACATCCGCGAATGTCTCGGGGTTGTAGGTGACATCCTCGCCCGCCCAGACGGTCTCCAACCAACCGGTCTGCAGCGCGACCAGCGCCGGATACTCATAGGCCTGCAACAACGGGAACACGTGGCTGTAGACACTGGCCAGACCATCATCGAAGGTCAGCAGCACCGCATTGGCCGGCAGCGGCTCCCTTCCCTCGCGGGCATCAACGATCTGCTGCAACGAAACCGGCCGCCACCCCTGCCGCTCCATCCAGTCAAACCATTCCACCAGCCGCTGCGTGCTGACGGCGTACGGGTCCGCATCCCTCCCCGGCTGCACGTCGTCGCGTACATCGTGATAGGAAAGCGCGAGGAAGTGCCCATCCGGGATGGTGAAGGCGTCCTGCGCATGCACTAGGCCATGCGATACCCCCGCAAGCATCAGCAGGATGATCATAAGACGACGCATCAGAAGGTCCCTCGCAGGCGCACAAGCCCGAACAGCCGGTCTTCCCGGTCACCATCGTAGGTGGTGGAACCCCAGCCGAGGCCGTAGTCGACGGACCAGCGACGATCCAGATCCCAGCGATGCTCGTAGCGCAGCGCCACCGTCGGGTCACTGCCAAACCCGGACTGGTAGCCCGTACCGACCGCGGCGTGAAAATGTTGCGTAAAGGCCCGGTCGTAGTCACGCCAGGTAATCCAGTCGTGGTCCACCCGAACGGAGGTGCTGGCCGACTGCTCCGGGTTGAAATAGGGTCCGCCCGGCTGGCTGTTGTTCTGGAAAAAGAAATCGGCGCCCACATCGGTCGTGTGGTGGGCACTGGCATACACTCGTCGTGTGACGCCCCCGCCCAGCGAGCTCCGGCGATTGCCGTCATCAATCGACAACAGGCCCACGTTGGCATACGCCGAAAGGGATTCGTGGGCCCGCCAGTCCACGGAAGCCGAGGCCGACCAGCCTTTCAGACCCGCATCGATCGCCCGCAAGGGCGTCTCCATCGAGTAGCTGTCCGCTTCGACGCCGATCCGCCAGTGGTCACCGAGCCACCGCGACCACCCGGCCGCGATCCCGGGATTGGCATCCCCCTTGAGATCACGATCGAAGCGCAACCAGGCCTGCTGGCGCCGCGCGTCCCACTCGATGCCCGCACCAATGCGGTCATAGCGTCCATCGATATCGCCGAATGACGCCGTGGTGTAGCGATGTTCCAGAAAGGCCCGAAGTGGATGATCGGACCAGGGCGAATTCAGTCGGGTACGCCATTCCCGGTCGCGATCACCGCTTACCAGCCCTTCGCCACCCGATGTCCGGCCAAAAACGACCTCGCTCTCGATGGAGGGGCGGCCACGGTCTTCCAGCTCTTCGGACAGGCGCTGAACATCCGTACTGCGGGGATAATCGGCCCGCAGGGACTCGACTTCCTGGACCCAGGTGTCGTGCTCGCCCAGGTCGCGCGCATTCTCCGCCCGATTGAGTCGCGTATCCCGTGCATCGGGCGCCCAGCGCTCTGCCACTTCGGTGATGTCCCGCGAGCGCACCGGCCAGCCGCGCCAGCGAGCCATGCGCGCCTGGGTGTTCCGCAGACCGGCGTGGGCCGGAGCCTGGCGGACCAGTTCTCCACTGCGTTCCCAGGCTCGATCGAGATCCTGGCGATAGGCCGCGTCATACACCCGAAGCTGATCGACGTCGACCCGCTCCCAGTTGGGGATCGGATCACGATCCGGATCGATATCCAGCCAGACCGGCGTGTGGCGCTGGGCGCGCTCAAGCAGATCCGCCGCCGCGGAATATTCCTCGAGCGCGATGTGCGTGTAATAGAGGTCCAGCAGCAACGAGACCTCCGGCGGCTCGTCCTCCGGAACCAGGGACTCGTACAGGGGCAGGGCCGTTTCGGGCTGCTCTTCAGCCAGGTAGGCATCGGCCGCCGCTCGACGCACATAGGCCGGGGCGATTGTGCGCTCCGGTAGTGCCTCGAACGCCGCAACCGTCTCCGGCATTCGCTCGAGTTCCCGCAACAAGGCGATTCGATCGAAACGGACCCGCAAATGCTGCGGATGCGCCTCCGGGATGCGCGAAAGAAATTCGTCCGCGCTGGCCAGGACCCGATTCAGCTCCCGGTCCCGCTCTTCGTGGCGGCCTTCGGCCTCCAGCTCGGAGCGGATATCCAGTGCCTGCCGGATATCCGCCGCGATCGCATCCGCCTCGGCCTGATAGCGAACATCGACCTCGAACAGGTCCGGGCGTTCCTGCATCGCGGCAAACGCCCGGTTGCTGGCCCCAAGCGTCCACAAGGCCAGTGTCTGCTCCTGAAAAGCCAGAGGATGCTGCGGATCGCGGGCGCGCGCACGATTGGCCATTGCCAGGGCCTGACGCGGTGTATCCGACTGGCGCAAGCCATACGCTATCAGAGCCAGCTCCTGAACCGATTCGGGCAAGGGGTCGATTTCCGCAAGGGCCTGGCGCGCCGTTGCTGCATCACCTGCCTCGGCGCTGGCCACGGCGAAAAGGATCTGCGCGGAACTACCCAGCCTTTTCCTAGAGTCGCGCAGGATAGCCGCCGCTGCCGCAAATTCGCCTTCGTCACGCAGGGCGAAGGCCCAGCTCATGTGGGCATAGTCCGGGACGGACTCGGGATCGAGGTCCTGGGTTCGAGAGACGATCGCCGCGTTATCCCCGACCAGACGCAACACAACAATCAGGTCCGCTTGCAGGCGGGGCTGATTCGGGGAGCGGGCCTCCAGCGCACGCAAGCGCTCGGCGGCCTCGAACACCCGTCCTTCCTGGGCAAGTGCAACGGCCTGTTCGCGCTCCTGGTCCAGAGTTGCAGCGTAGCCGGGGACCGACAGGATCCATGGCAGCACAACGCCGCAAGTGACCCGTGCCCACTTCCCGACAAAGACCCTGGGCATGCGCGCCCGGTCATACTCCACTCCCCTGTCCATCAGCCCCCTAACCCGCGACCTTTCATTTTTGTGAAGGCTATCACATACAACATGCAGGAGACCGGATATTAACAATCCTCCCGGAAGCCGATTCGGGGGCTTCGGCTACCCGGCCGAGCGCCTCAAGTGGTACCGCGGCGGCATGCAGATGTGGCACGCCTTCGGCCTGACCACGGTCGAGGGCGAGACCGACGGCTAACCCGAGAGGACGCCTGCCTCGTCGTTGCAAGCGCAGCGAAGCCCTCGGCCAGACCAGGGCACAGCCCCACCCGATTACTTCGCGGTGCTCGCAAGGACGGAATGGGTGGCGAATCGGCGGTGACTCCGCCAGGCAGCGAATCAGCTACTTCGGCTCCGCCATCAGGGCCTCGACGGTGGCAATGACGTCGGGGTCGTCCCATTCGATGGCGCTGTTGACCGAATAGCGGACGCGGCCGTCACGGTCGAGAATGAACGAACTGGGGAAGGCAAAAACGCGCCAGTCGGCAGCTACTCGTCCGTCGAAGTCCATCAGGACCGGGAAATCCACCTGCACCTCTTGCATGAAGGCCGTGATGTGCTCGGCGCTTTCCTGATAATTGACCGATACGATGGCGAAGCCCTCGCCCAGGGTCTCGGCCATGCGGTTCATCGACGGGATCTCGTGCACGCAGGGCGGACACCAGCTGGCCCAGAAATTCAGCAGCACCACCTGGCCGTCGTAATCGGACAGCGACTGCTCGTCACCCAGGTGATCGGTCAGCGTGAAGTCCGCGACCGGCCGTGGACGATCACGCTCCACCAGCCCGCGGCCGACTTCGATCGCACGGATGGCCTCCGGCAGCGGCGCGGCCGCCAGCGGGCGCGGGACGCTGGCCAGTAGCCGGCCTGCCTGCAGCAGTTGCGCAGGCAGGCGCTCGGCCGCGGCCTGTTCCTCCGGCTCGGGATCGGAACGGCGCAGGTAATAAAAGTCGCGCACATGCGGGACCGTCTGCACGAACACGGCACTACCACCACGGCGCAGGTCGGCCAGGATGTCGTCCAGGTGCCAGCGATAGACGCCCTGGGTGGGCTGCAGCAGGAAGACCGGCAGACTGGTGGCGCGCACCACATCGACGAACTCGGCGGGGGCACCCGCCACCGGCGTGTCGACCATCAGGTTGGGGAAGGCCAGCGCCGCACCGAGTACGTAAGCCTCTTCGGGGCCGTCCTCCTGCCACTGACGCATGCCGCGCAGGGCGGTGATCGCCGGGCGGCCCGAGGCCACCAGCATCACCTGCTTGCCGGTCTGCTCGTGCGCCGCGCGCAGTAGCGCCGCTACGCTGACGCCATCCAGGCTGCGCATGCTCTCGTTGGTGCGCGGGAGGAAATGGGCATCCAGCAGATCGACCTGCCAGACCTCGACACCCATCGCAGCAAGCTCGCGGCCGAGGCGCGCATGGTTGGCGTGTTCGCCCGCCTGTGGCAGCAGCCAGAGGTAGACTCGATCGCCGGCGGCCGGGTACACGGTGACCTTCAGGTCCACGCCAGCGGGATCGGTCACCGTGACGGTGTGCGATTCCACCTCGCCGGCACCCGCTGGCGGAAGCAGCAGAAGCAGAGACAGCAGCAAGGCCAAACGCGGCAGGGATCGTATCGACACGCGGGCATCCATCAAGGGAACCGACCGCGACTATAGCGCCCACTCGCGTTCGCGGGAACGGCGCACGGAAGCGCCGAAGCCGGGGCAGGATCAGCGCAGGTGGGTGTGCTGGTAGGTACGCAGGC
Organism: Thioalkalivibrio sp. ALMg3; assembly: GCF_000381225.1. Lineage (NCBI taxonomy): Bacteria > Pseudomonadati > Pseudomonadota > Gammaproteobacteria > Chromatiales > Ectothiorhodospiraceae > Thioalkalivibrio > Thioalkalivibrio sp. ALMg3. Next base: position 271,207 of record NZ_KB906221.1, read on the forward strand.
GTCGGGTCTTCTCCACCATGCGCCAGAGGGAACGGCAGTTGTTGTAGCGCGAGACGTGCTGCAGCGGCACCCAGAGGATGTCGTTCGACTCGTCGCTGCCGGGCACCGGCAGGCGGTCGTCGATCTCCAGCAGGAAGCGCACGTCGATGTGCTCGTGCATCGGGAAATGCGGGCTGGCCGGGATGGTGTGGATGTCGAGATCGAAGACATCCTCTTCCACCAGGCGGATCTGCTCGGGGGCGAGGCCAGTCTCTTCGTGGGTCTCGCGCAGCGCCACCTGCAGGATGTCGGCCTGGCCGTCGGCATGCCCGCCGGGCTGGAACCAGCGGTGGTGCTTGCCGTGCAGCAGCAACAGGGCCTGCTCACGATCGGGGCTGACCACCCAGGCGGAACCGGTTACATGCGCGGGCAGGAGATCGCAGTGGAAGCAGTCCGGATGCTCGCTGACGAACTCCAGGGCGCGGCGGACGTAGCCGGCCTCCTCGATGAAGGTCGTCTGGTGTCGGGCGAGCAGGTCCAGCAGCTGGGCGCGATGCATCTCAGGTCCCGGCGGGGTTGTGCAGCGCGTGGATCGCCGCGCGCGCGGCCTCGTCCACATCGCCCTCTCTGCCGGCCAGGGTCAGTCGGCCAAAGGCCCCCACCGCACGCACGTCGATCAGCGAGACGTTGGCGGCCTTCAGGGCCTGGTTCGCGGCATAGATGATGTACCCCGCCGGCTCCGCCTCGAGGATGAACATGCTCTGTTCCGGCAGGATCATGTTGCCGCGACGGTTCTGGCGGTTGATCAGCACGGTGTGATCCGGGGTCATCCCGCGGATGGTCTCCTGCCACGGGATGCGGCAGGGCTGGCGATCGTCCTGGCTGGCGCCCAGGCGTGCCAGCAGCACGCGGCCGGCCTCCTGCACATCGCTCTGGTCGCGGTGGTGGATCACCATGGAACCGAATTCGCGCTCCACCACCTGCTGCGCGAGGTGCACGTTGGTCGCCTTCAGTGCGACGTCGGTCAGGCGGTGCACCGCCATCCCCGGGGACACTTCCACCCACAGGCAGGAGTCTCCCGGAACGGGCAGGAAGCCCTGGGAGACCGTAGCCATGTATTCCGCCAGCTGCGGCTGGAGGGAATCCATGTAGACGTAGGTGCGCAGCTGGATCATCGATTCGCTCTGGGCCAGGGCCCGCGGCCCATGGTTCCCGCACGTCGCGGCCCGAACCCGCGCGGGAATCCGCGCACGCCTCATGCAAGCCGCCCCGAAATGGGCGGGCTCGCGTGCACACGCGGGAGAATTGGAGGACGTATTGTGAACGCAGCGCGCCCCAAGCTCAACGTTGAGTGCCTTCACAGGCCGGCCTTCGGGCGGCCACACGTCCCGGGAAGACGCTCGTATAATGCAACGCCAACCCCGCAGCCACAGGGATTGTCATGCCGAAGAAGGATGCGGAACACCTCCTCGCCAGCGTGGAAGACGCCGATCTCGATCTGGCCGAGACCCTGCGCCAGCTCGTGGACTGGCTGCGCCCGGAGGACCCGCGCAATGTCGCGCCGGTGATCTCCCGTATTGAGCAGTTAACCCTCGCCCTGGGCGAGAACCCGCGCCTGCAGGACCGGCTGCGTGAGCGCCTGGAGGACGGGCTGGAGGACGCCCGGCACCTGACGCTGTACACCGGGATCGGGCTGTTCTCGCGCAAGGGTTTCTTCCGCGAGGCCGCGGAGCTGATCTACGAGCGGATCAATCCGCGCCCGATGGACCGGCGCGACCTGAAAGACGTGCTTTATCACGTGTTTCACCAGACCGATGACGCCGCCTGGGTTGCGGCCCTGCCGGACGATGCCTGGTGGCGCCTGCTGGAGGCCCTGGGCTGCCTGACCGGGGAACACCCCGGGGTCCTGCAACGGGCACGCGAAGAAATCCTCTACGCCCTGGAGATGCTGTCGATCTGGGTGGCCGCGGAGGAGCTGGAGCCGGAACTGCTGCGCCTGGACCCATCGATCGCCGAGCACAACTCGGCCTTTGTCGCCCAGGAGCGCGAGATCTCCGCCTACGTGCGTGACTACCGCGCCACCCTGGAGGACCCCAACCGCGAACGCATGGACGACCGCCACGCGCGGGTGCTTCTGGAGCAGTGCAGCGAGCAGATCGCGCGCCTGCGCCAGCTGGCCATCACCCATGGCAACAGCCTGTCGCTCACCCACCTTCTGGAACGTCTGGACCAGACCCTCGGCCGCATTCACAAGCTACTGGACCTGCTGGAGCCGGACGCGGACCGCGACACGCGCGCGGCCTCGGTCGGGGTGTTCCGCGAACTCATCACCATCAGCGCCCGCCAGCACGGCGTACGCGCGCTGTGGCAGGACAACATCAAGCTGGTCTCGCGCAGCATCACCCAGCAAGTCAGCGACACCGGCGAGCACTACATCACGCAGTCGCGCGGCGAATACTTCCAGATGCTGCGCTCCGGAGCCGGCGCCGGGCTGATCATCGCGGTCATGGCCCTGATCAAAATCCAGATTGAATCCCTGGGACTGTCCCACGCGGTCAACACCCTGTGGGTGAGCTTGAACTACGGCCTCGGCTTTGTGCTGATCCACATCCTGCATTTCACCGTGGCCACCAAGCAGCCGGCAATGACCGCCGCGCGTCTGGCCGCCGCCATCGAAGAAAGCGAACGCGGCACAGCCGATCCACGAACCATGGCAGATCTCCTGATGCGGGTGGGCCGTTCGCAGTTCGCCGCAGTACTCGGCAACGTGGGCATCGCGCTGCCGACCGCCATCCTGATCGGTCTGTTTGCGGCGGGTCTGTTCAACGCTCCGGTCCTGTCCGGTCGCGAGGTCGACTACCTGGTGGACGGGCTGCACCCGATCATGGGCCTGGCGCTATTCTTTGCCGCGATCGCCGGGGTCTGGCTGTTCGTCTCCGGCCTGATTGCGGGCTTCTTCGACAACCGCTGCGCCTACCTCGACCTGCCCGGCCGCCTGCGCGAGCATCCGCTGCTGCGCCGGTTGCTGCCGACCGGGGCGCGCCACCGCCTGGCCGACTGGATCGGCCACAACTACGGTGCACTGATCGGCAACTTCCTGTTCGGCGTGCTTTTGGGAGTGACCGGATATGTCGGCTACCTGCTGAACCTGCCACTGGACATCCAGCACGTCGCCTTTGCCTCGGCCAACCTCGGCTATGTCACCGCCAGCGAAGCGCCCGGGCTGGGCATGTTCGTCCTGTTTCTGGTGTTCGTGCTGCTGATCGGGGCAGTTAACCTGTGGGTCAGCTTCGGGCTCGCGCTGTACGTTGCGCTGCGCGCCCGTGGCGTGCGCATCGGGACCTTTGGCCGCGTCGTTCGCGCCTATGGTCGCCACCTGCGCGAACGTCCGGGCGAATTCCTGTTCCCGCCCGGCGCGCAGACCACGACCAACGGAGGCGACGACGAGTCCGATGCTCGTTAGCAGGGCCTTGCGTCTGCTGGCGCCGACACTCGCGCTATCGCTCGCCGGCTGTGCCGGGACGGTACCCAGCCCGTCCGGTGACGAGACCCGCACCCCGCTGATCGCCTCCGAGGTGATCCACACGACGGATGGCGACCGGCTGCCGCTGCACCGCTGGGGGCCGGACACCCCCGAGCGGGTTGTGCTGGCCCTGCACGGCTTCAACGACCACGGTGGCAGCATGCAGGCGCTGGGCGAGGCGCTGGCCGGGCACGCCATTGCGGTGTATGCCTATGACCAGCGCGGCTTCGGAGCCACGCGCAACGCCGGCTACTGGTCCGGTCACCGACTGCTGGCCGAGGACGCCCGCACCGCACTCCGGCTGCTGCAAGAGCGCTACCCCGACCAGACGCCCTACCTCATCGGCAAGAGCATGGGCGGCGCTGTCGCGCTTCTGGCCATGGAGGAAACGACCGATTCCGCCACTGCATCGCCCCGGGTCGCCGGCACGGTCCTGATCGCCCCGGCGGTCTGGAGCCGTGGCGACATGCCCTGGTATCAGCGCTTCGGCCTGTGGCTCGGGGCGCGCCTGGCGCCCGGCTGGCGCCTGGACGGCGAGATGGCCGCTGACCTCGACATCCACCCCACCGATGACCCCGCGGTGCTACAACAGATGCGTGACGACCCGCTGGTGTTGCGTGATGCCCGCATCGATGCCCTGGACGGCCTGACCACCCTGATGACCCACGCGCTGGAGGCGGGCCCGGCTTTGCCCCCACCGAGCCTGACGCTGTACGGAGCGCGCGACGATCTGGTGCCACCCTTGCCCCTGGCGCGCCTGCTGGAGGCCCTGACCGCCCAGGGATCCGATGACCATCGGGCCGCGCTCTACCCCGAGGGCTATCACATGCTGACCCGGTATACCGGGGCCGAGACCACCTTTGACGACGTCGCCGCCTGGCTGCGGGACCCCGAAGGAAGCCTCCCCTCGGGCCACGAGCGTTCGCCCGACGCCCTGGCGCAGTACCTGCGCGAAAAGCACTGACTCGGGTTTCTCTGGCCACCACCGCGCGCTGGCGCTACGGTGGACCCAGCCAACCTTCGGAGAACGCCCTATGAGCCACTCGACCCCCAACCGCCTCGACGACCTGGTTGCCCGCAGCCGCCGCGACCAGGCGGAACGGGAACAGGGCTACCGCGAGCAAGCGTTGAAGATGTATCCGTGGGTATGCGGCCGCTGCGGGCGCGAATTCACCCGCGTCAATCTGCGCGAGCTGACCGTGCACCACCGCGACCACAACCACGACAACAATCCATCCGACGGCAGCAACTGGGAGCTGCTGTGCCTGTACTGCCACGACAACGAACACCAGCGCTACACCGACGCCACTCCGGGCAGCGGCAATACGGCGAGCACCTCCTCGGCCACCCACAACCCCTTTGCCGGGCTGGCCGGGTTGCTTGACGATAACGACCGGGGCGGCGACGACCCGAAGGCGTAGAACGACTGCGGGCTGGATGTCGGCATCGGGTCAGAGCCGGCGCCACCAGAACTGCAATGGCTTGAGGCTCTCCTGCCTCGCGCCGATATCCGGCCACGGGAAGTGGCCAACCCGCCCCTCGGCGCGCCGGTAGCCGCGCTTTCTCCAGAACCCGTCCAGGGGCCGGTAACCGGCCGGGCGTCGCGGGTGATCCTCCGGGCGCACCACCGCGCAGAAGGTCGCATGGGCAAAGCCCAGGCGCCGCGCTGCCGCCTCGCGCTCGTCGAAGAACCGATGCCCCGCCCCCGAGGGAGACGCTGATTGAATCGCGCTCTCGCGTTGGTGCCCCCTGTTTTCCGAGACAAGGCGCGTCGTGCAGCGGGTAGTGGTTCTACCCGCAAGCGGCACAACGCAGGATCGGGGAACAGGGGGCACCAACCCCACAAGCGATTGAATGCAGGGGCTCGGCCGCCCGTTGTTGACGAGAACGGGCGCGCGAACAGCGTTGCGGCTCCCTTGTGCAGAATGACTGCACGGCAGTCGCCGCGCCTTGTTCGCACGCAAAAGCGACTCGAGCGCGAGCGCGCGATTCAATCAGCGTCTCCCTGGCCGCGGAAGTCCGGCTCCAGTACCGATTCCGCCAGGTAGTAATACGCCGCCGGGTCCAGTCCCTGCTCAAGGAACGGGGCCTGGAATTCCGCCTCGGCCGCAGCCAGCGGCAGCGCAGTGGAGGCCCCCACGACGCGATCACCTTCCAGCGCGAGTACCAGCGTACTGTCCGGGCAGCCGACGTAGTCCTGCAGATACCGCTCTTCGTACTCCGCGCTCCCGTCGTAGAGATATGGCCACTCGCGGAAGACTGCGATGCGCAGGCGTGCAACATCCTCCAGATAGGGGGCAATCCCCGCCCCTCCCACGATCCTGAACTCCATTCGCCCCCCCGGTATCACAATCAAACCGGCGCCGGCGTGTCCGCAGGGGCCTCCCGGCCGACACCGCGCAAGAGGCGCCCAAGGATATCCGACCCACTCAATATCCGGCGCTGACTATCGGTCCACAGCAGGATCACGTCGTCCCCAACCACCGTGTCACCGCTGCTGGCCGGGCGCACCCGGAAATGGGATACCAGGCTGCCCAGCCGGTGGCTGCCATCACGCACGACCAGCGGGTGATGGCAGTGATGGTGGGGATCGAACCGCTCCGGCGCAAACAGCGCCTCGCGGGTAAAATCCGCGACCCGGATCACCGTGCGCGGCTCGCCCTCGGGATCGATGACCACCATCCAGCTGCGACCCGGTCCATTGAGTCGACGCAGGAACGCATCATCGGTACGGGACTCGATCGCCGGGAACACCGGACGCCCGGCCTCGAAGCCCAGCGTGATCACGCTGTCCGGGGCCAGCGCCTGGCCCTCGTGTTGCACCAGGATGTCGTCCAGCTCGAGGAAATTCCGCGCGCCCCGCCCCTCGACCCGGGTAATCTCGCTGCCGTGGGCCTGCATGTGCAGGTCGATCAGGTGATGCAGGTCCCGCTCGGGGAAGAAGCGAATCTCCTCGCCCCCCAGCCAGCGGTCCAGCACCCAGGCAGTGGGCCGTGCCACCGGGTACATCAGGATCTGGTAGAAGCGCAGCAGTGGATACAGCGCCCCGGCGACCCGCAGGGCATGCCGCGAAAAGTAGGACTGCGGCAGAATCTCGGCAAAGATCGTGATCACCACGGTAGAGAACAGGAATGCCGCCACGCCGCCCATCACCGAACCCGACAACAACGCCAGCAGCACGTTGACGGAGACGTTTCCCCAGAGAATGGTCACCAGGGCAAAGTTGGCATCGGCGCGCAGGGCCAGCAGGCGCTCCGCGCGCCGGTCACCCTTCTGCGCCTCGACCTCCAGCTCCAGCTTGCTGCGCGAGAACAGTCCGAGATTGAGTCCGGACAGAATCGCCGATTGGGACAGGCAGACGAGGATACCCAGCCAGGTGAGGACGCTCATGGGGTCTTTTCCTTGGGCAACACGGCGCACGAACGGGAGAGGCTTCAGGGTACCGCGTGGCAAGCCGTGCGCGCCCGCACGGAACGTTCGTTTCGTCGTGCCAAGCCGCACCCGCAAACCGGCAAAACATCTACACTTGGAGATGGGGCCGATGCCTGTCGGGCCGGCACCACAGCGGCCCGGTACGTCAGGAAACGGCCGGTCGGGCCACCGAATACGCTACAGGAGGATCTGCATGGATACTGTCTGGATCGTTGTCGCCGACGCCGCACGAGCCCGCATCTTCACCTGCGAGGGCCGTGCCTGCCAGGGGATGCACGAGAGCGAGACGCTCTCGCACAGCGAATCCCGCGCCCACAATCAGGATCTCGTCTCGGATCGTCCCGGGCGCAGCTGGAGCAGCGCCAGCGGGGACGCCCGCCACGCCATGCAGGACAGCACCGACCCGGCCGCCAACGAGCGCAACCGCTTTGCCCGTCAGGTGGCCGAACGCCTCAAGTCCGCCCATAACGACGGCACCTTCAAAAAACTGGTGATCGTCGCCGCACCCTCGTTCCTGGGCGCCCTGCGCGAAATGCTGGACCCGACCGTCGCCCATAGCGTCACCGCCGAGGTCGCCAAGAACATCACCAAGTCGACCGACGCCACCACCCTGCGCAAGCACCTGCCCGACTTCCTCTACTAGGCACCATTCCAGCCCTGGCCCCGCATAGCGGGGCCAGGGGCGACCGGTCGGCTCCAACGCCCCTCATCGCTTGCCGAGATCGTCCGGCTTCAGCGTGCCCAGCAGGCGCGGGCCGTCGGCGTGTGGCTCGAACACCGCCATTTCCGCCTCCTCGATTTCCACATCCGCGGCGTGGCGCAGGTTGAGATCGTGGCCCACAACGACGATGTTTTGCTTCGGATCCCTGGGCGGAGTATTCAGATGCCCCCGAAGGCCTTCGATCAGGTCCTCGCGGCGCTCATCGTCCTGGATAATCGGCAGATTGTAGAGCTCGGTCCGAATCTCGTAGTCACCGAAGGCATAGTGCGCGGTCTCCCAGTTACGGCAGAACTCGCTGGTCAATACCTGCTCCACCGGGATCGCGTAATGATCGAAGCCCTTGCCCACCTGGCGCGCCTGCTCGCGCCCGCGCGTACTCAGATTGCGCTGTCCTTCGCAATCGTCCATGTCGGACAGGTCGTAGTCGTCATGCGAACGATCGGTCGCCGCATGCCGCCAGTACACCACCAGCCCACCCGCCTGCATACGCTCGATCAGCGCATCCGGTGCCAGCGTCCCCGCATTTGCGGTAGCGAACGCCACCAGCAACAGGGCCAGGATTGCGCTCAGTATCCCATTTCGCATGCCGTCCTCCTCGCGAGTGATGGATTCGGTGTTTCCCTTGTGTGCGGACGCTCTGCGGCCGCGGTACCCGACACCCACCGGGCCCGCGCCTCCCAGTCTCCCGGGGCTCAGTCGAAGTCGTCGGGCGTCAGCACCCCGAGTACCCGGGGCGAGTCGCTGCCGGGCTCGAACACGGCGATTTCACCCTCGTCGATGCGAACCCGGGCGGCCTGCTGAAGATTGATGTTGTGGCCCACGATCACCACGTTCTTCCCGGCATCCCCCGGCGCCGTCACCAGATAGCGCCGCAATGCATCCACCAGCTCCTGCTGGCGTTGACGGTCACGCACTGGCGGCACATTGAACAGGTCGTCACGGACCTCCCAGGAGTCCTCGCCGAAGGCAATCCGGGCACTGTCGACATTGCGGCAGAAGGGCGAGCTCAGGATGCGCTCGACCGGGATCGCGTGGCGTTCGAAGCCCTCGCCCACCTGACGTGCCTGCTCGTACCCGCGGTCGTCGAGATTGCGCTGCCCCTCGCAACGGCTCATGTCGGACAGGTCGGTGTCCCGCTGGCTGCGGTCGGTGGCCGCATGCCGCCAGTAGATCACCAGCCCACCCGCCTGCATGCGCTCGATCAGCGCATCCGGGGCCAGTGTGCCGGCGCTCGCGATTACGGGGGAGAGTCCAAGGATGATCAAGAACAAGAACCAGCGCCGAAGCATCGGGACCTCCAGTGAGAACGGGGTTCAACGAAGCAAGAGACCGTCATCCAAGGGCATCGGTTCGATGCATATTCTGGGCGCAACCATCCGCCCGGCGCGTTGACGCCCCCCGACCCCAGCCCTAGTATGCCGTCACCCCCTTGCCCGGAAACCCGCGTCCCCATGACCTATTGTGTCGCCATCGATCTGGACGACGGTCTCGTCTTCGCCTCCGACTCCCGCACCAATGCGGGCGTCGACCAGGTCAGCACCTACAGCAAGATGCACACCTTCGAGATCGAGGGTCAGCGGGTCTTTGTGGTCCTCGCTGCCGGCAACCTCGCCACTACGCAATCCGTGGTACAGCAGCTCAAACGGGACATGGAAGAAGGTGCCGACGAGAGCCTGGCCACCGTGGAGCGCATGTCGGATGCAGCCGACTATCTGGGCCGGCTCAACCGCGAAGAGGCGGAAAAGCACTCCGAGGCACTGTCCCGCTCCGGCATCAAGGCCGAGGCCACGCTGATCATCGGCGGCCAGATCGGCCAGGACGCGCCGGCGATCTTCATGGTTTACCCGCAGGGCAACTACATCACCACCTCGCAGCAGACACGCTTCTTGCAGATCGGCGAGAGCAAATACGGCAAGCCGATTCTGGACCGCATCATCGACCCGACCACCCCGCTGGGCGATGCCGCGCGCTGTGCCCTGGTCTCCATCGACTCGACGATCCGTTCGAACCTGACCGTGGGGCCACCGATCGAGGTGATGGTCTATGAGCGCGGCACCCTGACCTTCGACCATTACCTGTGCCTGGAGACGGACGACGACTACCTGCGGTCGCTCACCCAGGCCTGGGACATGAACATCAAGAAGGCCTTCACCGACCTGCCGCGCTTCGACTGGGAATCCGCCCACGAACGCAAGCTGCGCGGGACGCGCGTCAGCCGCGGCTCCGGCAAGACGGCGGGGTCTTCCTCGACCAAGACGAAAAAGCCGCGGCGCTGAACACGGCAGCGCGGCGACGCTACGCCGCCTGAGTCTGCACCTGCGCCGGCGAGGCCAGGAACCAGGTCTCGGCGTTCGCGCCGTGAATATCTCCGATATCCCGCTGCAGCACGTCGATGAAGGCGTGCAGGGCCTCTTCCTTGATCAATTCGTCCACGTGCGCATCGGCCGCGTGACGGCGCCCCTGGATCACCAGGCGCAGAGGCAGTTCGTTGTTCGGCAGTTTTTCCAGCGCGTCCTGTACCTGGGTCAGGGCGTGGGTAACCGACCGCGGGAAGGCGGTGTCCTGCAACAGGTAGCGAACCACATCCACGCCGTTGATACGCCGCTTCACATGCTGACGATACATCTGGAAGCCGCTCTCCGAACGCAGGATGCTGGTCCACAGCAGTCCCTCGTAGGGCCCCGGATCCTCGCCATCCTTCTTCAGGTGACGCAGTGCGCCAACGTCGATCTGCCGCGTCCCCATGTCGGCCCGCTCCAGGTTGCGTCCCAGGCGGATAAAGTCGTAGGCGGCATCGTGGCTCATGGTTCCGGCCAGCAGCCCGGTCAGGGTCTGGCAGCGCTGGATCACGTCCGAGAGGAATTCGAAACGCCCGCGCTTGCCGATACCCTGATCGATATGGTCGCGCGCGAACAGATAGAGTTCGTTCATCACCTCCCAGGCCTCGGAGGGCACCAGATCGCGCGTGGTGCGAACGTTCTCGCGCGCGGCGCGCAGGGAGTTGAGGATGGAGCTGGGGTTGTCGGCATCGGCCAAGAGGAACTTCACGCAGTTACGTTCATCTTCGCGCTGGTAGTGGTTGTCGAACAGGGCCTCGTTACCGGTGACGTCCACCAGCCCCTTCCAGGACAGCTGCACCGATTTCGGCATGTCCAGCGCCAGCAGATTGAAGGCCATGACCATGCGCGCCGTGTTCTCGGCACGCTCCACATAGCGCGCCATCCAGTACACGCGTTCTGCGACTCTCGAGAGCATCTTAGTTCTCCTCGTCCACGATCCAGGTGTCCTTGCTGCCCCCGCCCTGCGAGGAGTTCACCACCAGCGAGCCCTTGCGCATCGCCACGCGGGTCAGCCCGCCGGCGGTCACGTCGGTGCGCACGCCCTGCAGGACGAACGGGCGCAGATCCAGGTGCCGCGGTTCGATCTCGTCACCGCACAGCGTCGGGGCCACCGAAAGGTCCAGCGTCGGCTGGGCGATGTAATTGCGCGGGTCTTTCTTGATCAGCTGCGCGAACTCGGCCCGTTGCTTCTTGGTTGCGTGCGGGCCGACCAGCATGCCGTAGCCACCGGACTCGTTGGCCGGCTTCACCACCAGCTCGTCAAGGTGATCCAGCACGTAGGCTCGATCCTTCTCGTTGACGCAGAGATAGGTCGGCACATTGGGGATGATCGGTTCCTGATCCAGGTAATAGCGGATAATGTCCGGCACAAAGGCATACATCACCTTGTCGTCGGCCACGCCCGCGCCCGGCGCGTTGGCGAGCCCCACGTTGCCCTGGCGCCAGGCGCGCATCAGCCCGGGCACGCCCAGCATCGAATCCGGATTGAAGACCTCCGGATCCAGGAACTCGTCGTCGATGCGCCGGTAGATGACGTCGACGCGCTCCAGACCATCGATGGTGCGCATGTAGACGCAGTCGTCGTCGCCGACCACCAGATCCGCGCCCTCCACCAGCTCCGCGCCCATGCGTTGGGCGAGGAAGGAGTGTTCGAAGTAGGCCGAGTTGTAGATCCCCGGCGTCAGCACCGCGATCTCCGGGTAGTCCTGCGGACGCGGCGAGATCGAGGCGAGCATGTCGAACAGCTGGGTGGGATATTCATCCACCGGCAGGATGCTGGAACTCTCGAACAGCTCCGGGAACACCCGCTTGGTGACTTGCCGATTCTCCAGCATGTACGACACGCCGGAGGGCACGCGGAGGTTGTCCTCCAGCACGTAGAACTGCCCCGAGCCGTCGCGCACCAGGTCCGAGCCGCAGATGTGTGCCCAGACGCCCTGCGGCGGCTTGATGCCAACACACTGTTCGCGGAAGTTCTTTGACTGGTTCAGCACGTAGCGCGGAATCACCTTGTCCTGGAAGATCCGCTGCTCGTTGTAGATATCGTCAATGAACAGATTCAGGGCATTCAGGCGCTGCTCGAGGCCGGCCGTGACCTGATCCCATTCCTTGCGCGCAATGACCCGCGGGATGATGTCGAACGGCCAGGCACGGTCGATGTTCTCGCCTTCAGTGTAGACCGTGAAGCTGATACCCATCTCGAGAATCGCGCTGTCCGCGGCCTGCTTGCGGCTGTGGATCTCGCCCGCGTCCAGCGAGGCCAGGTATTCCGCGAGTGCCCGAGCCGGAGGGCGTGGCTGGCCAGGTTTCTCGATCAGTTCGTCGTAAAACGGGGCGGAATCGTATTGCTTCCAGTCGATGGCCATTCGTCGGGTCCTCTGACGCGGGGATGGTGTTGTTCTACAGTAACGCCTTTTGGCGACAGTCGACGTTTCTGCCCACAGCGTTTCGTCCGGCCCGCCCCGACCGAGGTTCCCATGTCCGACGCACTCGAACAGCGCCTGATCGAACTCTACCGCCACCCAAAGATCCAGGGATGCAACTGGCAGCCACGGTTGTTCTGGTATGCGGCCGCCGACGGCACGCCCTTCGGCAGGTTGCGGGTGGACGGGCGGGAACTGGAGGTCTTCCTGGCAACAATCCTGGGGGAACCTTCAACGGAACAGGCCGGGCTGGATGCCGAGCGGGACGGCCGCGGGCAGTTTCTCGCCGCCAATGCGCGGCGCCACGAGCTGCCGTTGTTCACCCGCCGCTGACCAACCATGGCCTTGTCACAAGCCCTGCCATCGCAAGGAATGTAGCGACATGACGGCCTTCCTGGGCGGCCAGGCAACCGAACCGAACAAAACGCAGGGGGTGCGGACGGAGGTTGCTTCCTTCGTCGCTGCGCTCCTCGCCATCACGGGGCTCGTGGCGGCGCCATGCGAGGACGAACGTTCAGACAGGCTTGCGGAATTCGACCTGTTTCCAGTAGCCGAACAGGCTCGCCGGGGCGACCATGCAGGGCTCCTGCCCGGTCACGCGCACGAAGTCCTCGTATTCCATGTCCGGCCGGAACCCAACGGCCTTTGACAGCGGCCGCAGGCAGCGCTCGACGCCGCGCAACAACCATTGCTGCGAGGCAAAGTGGTTGACCACCAGCAAGCGCCCCCCGGGGCGGCAGACTCGCCACATCTCGGCGAACAGGGCATCGGGGTTGGGCACCACGGTTGCGACATACATCGCGACCACCGCGTCAAAGCTATTATCGGCGAAGCCGAGCTTTTCGGCATCCATCTCGCACAGGCCAGATACTGCCGGCAGGCCACCGTTCAGGCGCCCACGCGCAACCTCCAGCATCTCGCGGGATACATCGATCCCCACCACCTCGCAGTCATCCGGGTAATCCGGCAGCGAGATCCCGGTGCCGACCCCGACCTCCAGGATGCGCTTGCCCGAGACCGGCGCCAGGGTCTCCCGCGCGCTGGCGCGCCCGGTCGCGAACACTCGACCGAAGGTGGCGTCGTAGTGGCGAGCGTAGCGCCGGTAACTTTTGCGAATACTGACGAGGTCCATGCCCACGCGTCCCGAATCTGAATGGCCGGACGCCGGGAAAAGCAGCGCCCGTGATCGAAGCGAGTCCGATCAGGACTCGGGTTCGACCGCCTTCATGCTCAGACGGATGCGGCCCTGCTTGTCCACTTCCAGGACCCGCACCGTCACCGAATCCCCTTCCGCGAGGAAATCGCCGACGCTCTCGACACGTTCGTCGGAGATCTGCGAGATGTGGACCAGACCGTCACGGCCCGGCAGGATCGAGACGAACGCCCCGAAGTCCATGATCTTCGCCACCTTCCCGGTGTACTGGCGCCCCACCTCGATATCCGCAGTCAGCTCTTCGATACGGCGCTTGGCCTCGAGGCCCGCCGCCTGATCGGTGGAGGCGACCTTCACCGTGCCGTCGTCCTGGATGTCGATGGTCGCGCCGGTCTCTTCGGTCAGTGCGCGAATGGTCGCCCCGCCCTTGCCGATCACGTCGCGGATCTTGTCCGGGTTGATCTTCATGGTGATGAAGCGCGGCGCGTGCGAGGACATCTCGTCACGATGATGCGGCAGCACTTCGTTCATGCATCCGAGGATATGCATGCGGCCCTCACGGGCCTGGGCCAGCGCCCGCTCCATGATCTCGCGGGTGATCCCGTCGATCTTGATGTCCATCTGCAACGCGGTCACGCCGTCGTTGGTGCCGGCCACCTTGAAGTCCATGTCCCCCAGATGGTCCTCGTCGCCGAGGATGTCGGAGAGCACGGCGAAGCGATCGCCTTCCTTGATCAGGCCCATCGCAATACCTGCAACCGGAGCCTTCAGCGGCACGCCGGCATCCATCAGCGCCAGCGAGGTACCGCAGACAGAGGCCATGGAGCTGGACCCGTTGGATTCGGTGATCTCGGAGACCACGCGAAGCACATAGGGGAAGTCCGCCTCGTTCGGCATCACCGCCTGCACGCCACGCTTGGCGAGGCGCCCGTGGCCGATCTCGCGGCGCTTGGGTGTCCCGACAAAGCCGGTTTCGCCGGTGCAGTAAGGCGGAAAGTTGTAGTGCAGCATGAAACGGTCGCGGCGCTCGCCTTCCAGGGCGTCGATGATCTGGGCATCGCGATCGGTGCCGAGGGTGGCCACCACCATTGCCTGCGTCTCGCCCCGGGTAAACACGGCGGAGCCGTGCGCGCGCGGCAGCACGCCCGTATCCACGTGGATCGGGCGCACCGTCTTGGTGTCGCGGCCATCGATGCGCGGGTTGCCGTCGAGGATACGATCACGGACCAGGCGGTACTCCAGGTCGTGGAAGGCCGTCTTCACGTCATCCAGGCTGGGCCCGGACTCATCTTCACTGACCAGGGCCTCCACGGCCTTGCCGCGCAGTTCGCCAATGCGCTGCGTGCGCGCCTGCTTCTCGGCGATCTGGTAGGCCTCCACCAGTTCTTCGCCGACCACCCCCTGGATCTGCTCCTCGAGCGATTCGAGCGACGCCGTCGGCTGCCACTCCCACGCGGGCTTGCCGGCCTCGGCCGCCAGTTCCTTGATTGCCTGGATCGCGGCCTGCATCTGCTCGTGGCCGTACATCACCGCACCCAGCATCACCTCTTCGGAGAGCTGGTTGGCCTCCGATTCGACCATCAGCACGGCGTTCTCGGTACCCGCCACGACAAGATCAAGGTCGGAATCCGCCAGGGCGCTGTAGGTCGGGTTCAGCAGGTACTCACCGGCGCGGTAACCGACTCGCGCGGCGCCAATCGGCCCGGCGAAGGGCACGCCGGAGAGCGCCAGCGCGGCCGAGGTCCCGAGCATCGCGGGGATATCGGGATCCACCTCGGGGTTGATCGACATTACCGTCGCGACCACCTGGGTCTCGTTCTTGAAGCCTTCCGGGAACAGCGGACGGATCGGTCGGTCGATCAGGCGACAAGTCAGGGTTTCCTTCTCGCTCGGACGCCCCTCGCGCTTGAAGAATCCACCCGGGATCTTGCCGGCCGCGTAGGTGCGTTCCTGGTAGTTCACGGTCAGGGGGAAGAAGTCTCGGCCCGGGTCGGCTTCCTTGCGAGCCACCACGGTGACCAGCACCACGGTCTCGGCCATATTGACGATGACGGCGCCACTGGCCTGACGAGCGATGTCACCGGTTTCGAAGGTGACCGTATGGTTTCCGTACTGGAATGACTTCTTGTATGCCACGTTATTTCCCGTTTCCCGTGTTCTTGCGACTTTGATGCCTGAATTCTGGCTCTCGCGACCCATTGGTGCGGGCCCGAAAGCGAACGGGCCCGCACCAATGGCGCGGGCCCGTCATGCCGGCCTTAGCGGCGCAGCCCAAGCTCCTGAACCAGGGCCTGATAGCGCTCCTGGTCATGACGCTTGAGATAGGTCAGCAACTTGCGGCGCGTGCTGACCATCTTCAACAGGCCGCGGCGCGAGTGATGATCCTGCTTGTGCTTGTCGAAGTGCCCCATCAGATGCTGGATGCGGGCCGTCAGCAGCGCGACCTGGACTTCCGGCGAACCGGTGTCGTTGGGATCGCGCTTGTGCTTCTCGACGATGGCCGATTTTTCTTCGGTGGTGAGCGACATGAAAACCTGACTCCTGAAAAATTTCTAAACCGTTAACCGACCAGTGGCGCTGGCGATAGGCGGGCAATGGTAGCACGACGCACGACGACGTGAACAGAAAGAGACCGGGCACGCTCAGGCCGGCGCGTGCGCCGCCGGCACGAACAAACGCCGCGCCCGGATCTGCCCGTCGGGGTCGCGAACACCGACCGCCAGGAAGCGGCCACCATCATCAAAAATCCGCACCAGGGGCCAGCCAGTATCCCCTTCGTACGGCGCATCCGCCGCCCCTGGGGCCTGCCCGACCACGGCGGTCGGCGCGGCCGGGTTGCCATGGCGCATGGCGGCGCTGGCGGCGGCGTCGAGCGTGACCGACGGCCAGTGCGCCAGCGCCGCCTCCGCCGGTTGCAGCAAGGCCTCGATGGCGGCGACCCCGCCCGCCTCGAAGGCCGCCTCAATGGCATCCAGCGAGACCATCGCGGCGGCGTCGAAGTGGCCGTGCCCGACCCGGTGCAACGTATCCACCGCCGCTCCACAACCGAGCGCATGCCCGATGTCGGCAACCAGCGAACGGATATAGGTCCCCTTGGAGCAATACACCGTCAAACGCAGGCCGTCCGCCGCGATCTGCTCGATCTCCAGGGAATGGATCTGCACCGGACGCGGGGGGCGATCCACCTCCACACCCTGACGCGCGAGCTCATACAGGCGCTTGCCCTGATGCTTTAGGGCCGAGACCATCGGCGGGACCTGCGCCTGGTCGCCACTGAACCGCCGCTCCAGCTCGCGCAGGGTGGCCGGCTCGATGGGCGGCACCGCCGCCTCGCGGATCACTGCGCCATCGAGGTCCGCGCTGTCCGTCTCCACCCCCAGGCGCGCCTCGGCGACATAGCGCTTGTCCGCATCCAGCAGCCAGCCGGAGACCTTGGTGGCCTGCCCGAAGCACAACGGCAAAAGGCCCGTCGCCCGCGGGTCCAGTGCCCCGGTATGACCGGCCTTCTTCGCCTGCAACAGATACTTGACCCGGCCCAGCGCCTGGTTGGAGCTGCGCCCCCGCGGCTTGTCCAGCAACAGGATGCCGTCGACCTCGCGCCGCTTGCTCGCCATGGATGAACCGCCCGGCCGAAAACGCCCGGGCTCAGGCCCCGCGTTCCGGTCCCTCGTCCGGATCGCGTCGCTCGTCGGAGCCACCGTCATCTGCCGCGCCGTCCCCATCCGGGGCCTCGGGATCGTCCGCATGATGCGCCCGATCCTCGGCCAGCGCCTGGTTGATCAGTGACGACAGGTGCGCGCCGCGCTCCGGCGTGTCGTCATAGATGAAGCGCAATTGCGGCACCGAGCGCAGACGCATGCGCTGCCCCAGGGCCCGGCGCAGAAAACCGGCGGCGCTGTTCAAGCCCTTCTGCGCCTCCTGACCCTTCTCGGCCCCGCCGAGCTGGGTGAAATACACTCGGGCATACGCCAGATCGCGCGACACCTCGACCCCGGCCAGCGTGATCATGCCGACCCGCGGGTCCTTGACCTCCATGCGGATGAGCTCGGCCAGCTCGCGCTGGATCTGCTCCCCGACTCGGTCGGAACGATGGAAGTCGCGGTTACCGGGCATCAGAGCGTCCGGGCCACCTCGACGCGCTGGAAGACCTCGATCTGGTCACCCGCCTTCACGTCGTTGTAGTTCTTCACCGCGATACCACATTCGGTACCGGCCTTGACCTCGTTCACATCGTCCTTGAAGCGACGCAGGCTCTCCAGCTCGCCCTCGTAGATTACGACGTTGTCGCGCAGCACGCGGATCGGGTTGCCCCGCTTGACCGCGCCCTCCATCACCAGACAGCCGGCCACCTGACCAAAGCCCGAGGCCTTGAACACGTCGCGCACCTGCGCCAGGCCGACGATCTCTTCGCGGATCTCGGCCGACAGCAGACCGGACAGCGCCTGCTTCACGTCGTCGATCGCCTCGTAGATCACCGAGTAGTAGCGCACGTCGATCTCGTTCTCCGCCGCGAGGCGCTTCGCGCCCGCATCGGCACGCACGTTGAACGCGATCACGATCGCCTCGGAGGCCATCGCCAGGTTCATGTCGGACTCGGAGATCCCGCCCACGCCGGCGGAGACCACCTTCACGCGGACCTCGTCGGTGGACAGCTTGATCAGCGACTCGCGCAAGGCCTCGGCCGAGCCCTGCACATCCGCCTTGATCAGGATGTTCACGGTCGCGATCTGGCCGTCCTGCATCTGGTTGAAGATGTTCTCCAGCTTCGACGCCTGCTGCGCGGCCAGCTTACGCTCGCGTTGCTTGGTGTCGCGATGTTCTGCGACCTCGCGGGCCGTCTTGTCATCGGCCACCACCAGCACCTCGTCGCCAGCGTCCGGCACCCCGGACAGGCCCAGGA
This sequence comes from Thioalkalivibrio sp. ALMg3, assembly GCF_000381225.1. Lineage (NCBI taxonomy): Bacteria > Pseudomonadati > Pseudomonadota > Gammaproteobacteria > Chromatiales > Ectothiorhodospiraceae > Thioalkalivibrio > Thioalkalivibrio sp. ALMg3. The sequence goes on from NZ_KB906221.1 coordinate 289,677, forward strand.
CCTCGACCGGCATCGACGGACCGACTTCCTTCACGGCCGTGCCGGTATCGTCGAACATCGCCCGCACGCGGCCGTATTCCTTGCCCGAGAGCACGATGTCGCCGTGCTTGAGCTTGCCGGACTGGACCAGAATGGTCGCCACCGGACCACGGCCTTTCTCCAGGCGCGATTCGATGACCACACCACGCGCCGGACCCTCGTCCGGGGCCTTCAGCTCCATCACCTCGGCCTGCAGCCCCAGGGACTCCAGCAGATCGTCGATCCCCTGGCCGGTATGGGCGGAGACCTGAATGAACTGGGTATCGCCGCCCCAGGACTCGGGGATTACCTCGTGCTGGGCCAGTTCGTTCATGACCCGATCCGGTTCGGCCTCGGGCTTGTCGACCTTGTTGACCGCCACGACCATCGGCACGCCCGCAGCCTTCGCATGCTGGATCGCCTCAATGGTTTGCGGCATCACGCCGTCATCCGCCGCAACCACCAGGATCACAATGTCGGTGGATTGGGCGCCGCGGGCACGCATCGCGGTAAACGCGGCATGCCCCGGCGTATCCAGGAAGGTCACGCCATCGTGGTTGTTCTTCACGTGGTAGGCGCCGATGTGCTGGGTAATCCCGCCTGCCTCGCCAGAGGCGACCTTCTCCTTGCGGATATAGTCCAGCAGCGAGGTCTTCCCGTGGTCGACGTGACCCATCACGGTCACCACCGGCGGCCGCGGACGGGCCTCGGCATTCTGCTCGAGACCGGTATCGATCTCGTCCTCGACCGAGGTTTCCTTCGCGGCGATCGGGTTATGCCCCATCTCCTCGACCACCAGCATCGCGGTGTCCTGGTCAATCGACTGATTGATGGTCGCCATCACGCCCATGCCCATCAGGGCCTTGATCAGCTGCGGCGCCTTGATCGCCATCGCCTGGGCCAAGTCGGCCACGGTAATGGTTTCCGGCACCTCGACATCCCGCACTACCGGCGCGGTCGGCTTGGCAAAGCCGTGCTTGCTGGTCACGGCCTGAGCCGCTGCGGACTGAGCCTTGCGGCTCTCGCCCTTCTTGCGGCGACCGCGGCGGTCCCCGGCTACATGCAGCTCCTTGCGCTCGTCCTTGCGACCACCCTTGCGGGCGCCCTTGCCGGCCTTGGCATCGGCTGCCGGGGCAGCCGCCGGAGCGGCCTGCCGCGCTGCGGCTTCGCGCTCCAACCGTGTCTGTTCTTCCTTCTCGCGCTTGGCCTCCTGGGCCTCGAGCTCTTTCGCCCGACGCTTCTGGCGTTCTTCGCGTTCAACGGCTTCCTGCTTGCGCGCGTCGGACGCCTTGCGCTGGGCTTCGCGCTCGGCCTCCACCTGCAGCGCCAGCTGCTCGGTACGGCTGAGCGCACGCTTCGGCTTCTCGGGCACGGGCTCCGGTTCGGCAGCGGGCTCCTCGACCGGGGCCTCTTCGGCCACCTCGGGCTCCGGCTCGGCCGGGGTCTCGACGACCGGCTCTTCGGCCTTGGGCTCCTCGACCGGCACCTCTTCGGCGACCGGGGTCTCGTCCTCGACCGGGGCCTCGGGGGCCGTCTCTTCCGCCGGGTCGGCGGCACGGACTTCTTCCGGGGCCTCGGGCGCCGGGGCCTGTTGCTCTTCGGCCACCGGGGCCTCTTCCACCGGGGCCTCGGGCTGCGCCTCGGCCGGCTTGGGCTTCAGGGTCCGCTTCTTGCGCACCTCGACGTTAACCGTCTTGGAGCGCCCCTGGCCGGAGCTGACCTTGAGGGTCTGCGCCTGGGTCCGGCGCTTCAGGGTCACGCGCCCTGCGTCGCCCTCGCCATGCGCCTGACGGAGGTGATCGAGCAGCTTGCGCTTTTCGGCATCGGTGATCGCCGCTTCCGGACCATCGACCTCGACGCCCGCCTCCTTGAGCTGAACCATGAGGCGGTCAACCGGTGTTCCCACCGATTCCGCGAATTGCTGCACTGTCATTTGCGCCATGGCGCCTACCTCCATTCCAGATTCTTTTCAGGCCAACCGACAGCCTGTGATACGCGTCCGCGAGACGAGCGACCGGGGCTTACTCCCCGGTTTCGAACCACGGGGCGCGCGCCGTCATAATCAGCGCCGACGCCTCTTCCGTATCCAGGCCGGTCATCTCGACCACGTCGTCGGATGCCTGCTCCGCCAGGTCCTCCATGGTGCACACGCCATGTGACGCCAGCTTGTTCGCCAGCGCCGGGCTCATGCCTTCCATGCCGAGGAGATCCTCCGCGGGCTGATAGCCATCGCCACCCTCGGCCGCGATGGCCTTGGTCAGGAGCGCGTCGCTCGCACGATTGCGCAGCTCCTCGACCATGGCCTCGTCGAACTCCTCGATCGCCAGCAGTTCTGCCTCTTCCACATAGGCCACTTCGTCCAGGGTCGTAAAGCCTTCCTGAACCAGGATGCTGGCAACTTCCTCGTCGACATCCAGGGCCTCCATGAAGAACGCGACCAACTGCTGGGCCTCGGCGTCGCTCTTTTCGGCCGCCTGTTCCTCGGTCATCACGTTCAGTTCCCAGCCGGTCAGCTGGGAGGCCAGGCGGATGTTCTGGCCGCCACGGCCGATGGCCAGCGACAGCTTGTCTTCCTCGACCGCGATATCCATCGACTGCTTGTCCTCGTCGACCACGATCGACAGGACCTCCGCCGGCGACATCGCATTGATCACGAACTGAGCCGGATTCTCGTCCCAGACAATGATGTCGATGCGCTCGCCGGCCAGCTCGTTGGACACCGACTGCACACGCGAGCCGCGCATGCCGACGCAGGCGCCGACCGGATCCAGACGCGGGTCGTTGGAGCGCACCGCAATCTTGGCACGCATACCCGGGTCACGGGCCGCGCCCATGATGTCGATAATGTTCTGGCCGACCTCGGGCACCTCGAGCTTGAACAGCTCCATCAGGAACTCCGGCGCGGTTCGGCTGAGGATCAACTGCGGGCCACGGGCCTCGGGGCGGATCTCCTTGAGATAGCCGCGCAGCCGGTCATTGGTACGCACGGTCTCGCGCGGGATCATGTGTTCGCGCGGGATCAGGGCCTCGGCGTTGCTCCCGAGGTCCACATAGGTGCCATTGCGATCCGTACGCTTGACGATCCCCATGACCAGCGTGCCAACGCGATCCTGGTACTCCGCGACGACCTTGGCTCGCTCGGCCTCGCGTACTTTCTGCACGATGACCTGCTTCGCGGCCTGGGCCGCAATGCGACCGAAGTCCACGGCCTCGACCGGCTCCTCGATCACGTCGCCGACCTGGGCATCCGGATTCTTCTGCTGGGCATAGGACAGCAGCGTCTGGTATTCCGGGGATTCGAACTCGGGGTCCTCGTCGTCCACCACGGTCCAGCGCCGGAAGGCCTCGTAATCACCCTCCTCGCGGTCGATGCTCACGCGAACGTCCATCTTGCCGCCGTGGTACTTGCGGGTCGCCATCGCCAGGGCCGATTCCAGGGCTTCGAAGATGATGCCCTTCTCCACTCCCTTCTCGTTCGCCACGGCATCAGCGACCAGCAGGATCTCCTTGTTCATGTCTTGCCTCTCCGCACTCGGCAGTTGCCTGCCGATTCAACAAAAAGCGTAGCAGCGCCCCGGACTACAGCTATTTTTTATAGCTGCTCAAGGACACGCGCGTTGTGGATCGCGGCCAGCGGCAGCTCGTAGGCCATGCCGTCCACTTCCACCTCGATCATCGGATCTTCCACCGACAGCAGTACGCCACGGAAATTGCGGCGGTCATGCTCCGGCCATGCCAGACGCACCTTCACCGGATGACCGATGTAGGTCCGGAACTGCTCGGGGGTAAACAGAGGGCGTTCGATACCGGGGCTGGACACCTCCAGGGTGTAGTTCCCCTTCAGAGCCTCCTCGACCTCGATGACCGCACCGGCCTGATCGCTGACGCGCGCGCAATCGTCCACCGTGACGCCATTCTCGCCATCGATATAGATCCGCACGACAGGCGGCGTGGAACCGGAGTGATACTCCAGCCCCCACAGCTGCATGCCTTCCCCCTCGACAACCGGGGTCAGCAGTGTTTTCAGTTGTTCAGCCTTCTGCGACAAGGGCGTCTCGATCGACTCCGTCCCTTTGGCGGGACCCGGAAACAAAAAAAGGGCGCCGAACGCCCCTCGTACACCTCTCCAGATGACAGCAACACCTTGGGTGCTGCGAGGCGCGCGGGAGCGCGGCCCAAGGGCGATTCACCACACCGGGCGAAGACCCTTAACAAAAAGGCCCCGTACGGGGCCTCTCTGACAATTGGTAGCGGGGGCAGGATTTGAACCTGCGACCTTCGGGTTATGAGCCCGACGAGCTGCCAGACTGCTCCACCCCGCATCCGAGACGCAGAACTATACCAAAGCGGCGACCCGCCCCGCAAGGGCTGTCGCCAATTATTTACTACCGTGCCCGGCGCTGGCCAGCCCGCAGGTGTGGACGCAGGTCGTAGCGCCAGATGTATCCGGGCAGGGCAAACATCGCGAACAGCGACAGGGTGATCACGTAGAACTCCCAACCCTGCGGATGGATACCGCCGGTCGCCTGGAACTCCAGCCCCTTCCCGATGGCGCCGATCACGATATACAGCACCAGCCATTCGCCAATGCGGGTCCACGGCCCCTTGATGCCACTCTCCGGCACCACCATCAGGCCGATACGATCACTGAGCCAGGGCAGGTTGGCGCTGATAAACGCCACCACCACAAACCCCCAGACTAGAACATCAAACGGAATCCACTGTGTCACGAGTTACCCGATAATTGCGTAGTGGGTTAAAGACAGCAGCAGACCCGGGAAAATTCCCAACAGCAGCACCGCAAGCCCATTAATGCTAAGCGCAGCGGCCAGCGCACCGGACGGCTGGACCGGCTCCTCCGCACCTTCCTGGGGGTCGTCGAAGAACATCATCTTGACCACACGCAGGTAGTAGAAGGCGCCAATGATCGAGAAGATCACCGCGACGATCGCCAGCCAGACCAGTTCCGCGCCCACGGCGGCCTGGATCACCGCCAGCTTGGCGTAGAAGCCGACCGTCGGCGGTACACCGGCCATGGAGAACAACAGGAGCAGCATGATGAACGCAAACCAGGGGTTGCGCTTGGCGAGCCCCTTGAAGTCATCGATCTGGTCCGCTTCGTACCCCTTGCGCGACAGGAACACAATCATCCCGAAACCACCGGCGGCCGTGATCGCGTAGACGATCACGTAGAACATGGCCGAGGCGTACCCGCTGTCGGTGCCCGCCAGGATCCCCATGAACAGGAACCCGATATGGGCAATGGTCGAATAGGCCAGCATGCGCTTGATGCTGGTCTGGGCGATCGCGATCACGTTGCCCACGGCGAGCGACAGGACTGCGAGGATAATCAGCATGCCCTGCCAGTCGGCGTGCAGTGGGCCCATCCCTTCCACCAGCAGCCGCATCAGGAAGGCGAATGCCGCAATCTTCGGCGCCGTGGCGATGAACAGCGTGACCGCGGTGGGGGCACCGTCGTAGACGTCCGGCACCCACATATGGAACGGCACCGCCCCCAGCTTGAACGCGATGGCGACCACCAGGAACACCAGACCGAAGACCAGCGGGACGTTCATGCTCTCGTCCGCAGCCACCAATTCGGCGGCGATCACGGCAATATCCAGCGAACCGGTCATGCCATAGATCATGGACATGCCGTAGAGCAGCAAACCGGATGCCAGCGCGCCCAGCACGAAGTACTTCATGGCCGCCTCGGTGGCGCGCGAGTTGTCGCGCCAGAACGCGACCAGCGCGTAGGACGACAGCGACAGCAACTCCAGGCCCAGGTACAGGGTCAGCAGGTTGTGCCCCGAGATCATGATCATCATGCCGAGCACCGCGAACAGGCCCAGCACGTAGAACTCGCCCTTGTGGATACCGCGCTCCATCAGGTACGGACGGGCATACAGGAAGACCAGGAAGCTGGTCACGTACACCGCCACCTTCAGGATGTCGGCCATCGGGTCCTTCACGAAGGTATCCGAGAAGGTCAGGACCGTCTCCGGCCCCATCATCCACAGTGTCAGACCAGCCGCCGCGACCAGGGTCGCCTGCACCAGGCCGTAGGTGACATCACGCCGCGAATCCGGCAGGAACGCGTCGATCACCAGGATCAGGCACGCCATCCCGAGCACGAACATCTCGGGCACGGCGGGGAGGAAATTGGGGATCTCGAAATTCATGTCAGGCGCCCCTTCAGAGCTTCGACTGCGCGATATGCGCCACGAGGTGGTCGATGGTCGCGTTCATCACATCCAGCAGCGGGGCCGGCCATACGCCCAGCAGCAGCGTGAAGAAGGCCAGCACGCCCATCAGGAAGAACTCGCGGCGATTCATGTCGGAAAGACCGGCCACGTTCTCATTGGCCACCGCGCCGAAGATCACGCGCTTGACCAGCCACAGGGTGTAGCCAGCGGCCAGGATCAGGGTGGTAGCGGCGAGGAAGGCGATCCAGAAATCCGCCTTGAACGCGGCCAGGATGACCATGAACTCGCCGACGAATCCGGAGGTGCCCGGCAGGCCGGTGTTGGCCATGGCGAACAGCACGAAGAACGCGGCGAACCACGGCATGGTGTTCACCACACCGCCGTAGTCGGCGATCTGCCGGCTGTGCAGGCGGTCGTACAGCACCCCCACCGCGAGGAACATCGCCGCCGAGATGAAGCCATGCGAGATCATCTGCACCATGCCGCCGGCGATACCCAGCGAGGCGCCTTCCCAGTCACCGGTGTTGGAGTAGATGTAGAAGGCGAGGAAGAAGCCCAGGGTCACGAAGCCCATGTGCGCGATCGACGAATACGCGATCAGCTTCTTCATGTCGCTCTGGATCAGCGCCACCAGACCGATGTAGACGATCGCGATCAGCGACAGCACGATCATCATGGTGTCGAGCACGGCGCTGGCATCCGGGGTGATCGGCAGTGAGAAGCGCAGGAAGCCATAGCCCCCGATCTTCAGCATGATCGCCGCCAGGATCACCGAGCCGCCAGTGGGCGCCTCCACGTGGGCATCCGGCAGCCAGGTATGCACCGGGAACATCGGGATCTTCACCGCGAACGCCATGAAGAACGCGAGGAAGATCAGGATCTGCGCGGTCAGGCCGATCTGCAGGGCATGGAAATCCTGGATCAGGAAGCTGCCGGACTGGATGTACATCCAGATCAGCGCGACCAGCATGAACACCGAACCGAGGAAGGTGTAGAGGAAGAACTTGAGGGTGGCGTAGACACGTCGCGGACCGCCCCAGATCCCGATCACCAGGAACATCGGGATCAGCATCGCCTCGAAGAACACGTAGAACAGCACCGCATCCATCGATGCGAACATGCCGATCATCAGGCCTTCCATCACCAGCATCGCGGCCATGTAGTAGGCGATGCGGTCCTTCACCGATTCCCACGCGGCAACCACGACGACCACAGTGATCAGCGTGGTCAGCAGGATCAGCGGCATGGAGATGCCGTCCACACCCAGGTGGTAGTTCACGTTGAACGCCGGGATCCAGGAGGCCAGCTCCTGGAATTGCATCTCGGCGGTCCCCCGCTCGAACACGAACCAGAGCGGCAGGCTGACGACAAAGGTCGCTACGGCCACCGCGAGCCCGAGCCGACGCGCCACATGGGGCGCGTCGCGCCCGGCGGCGAGCACCAGGAAGCCGCCGAGAATCGGCAGCCAGATCAACAGACTCAAGATAGGCCAGTCAGCAAACATGGTCGTTCCTTGAAACAGCGATGGGCTTCGAGCGCATGGGTGTCGAAGCCGCTCAGATCACGAAGGCGAACATCAAGACCAGCAGGCCGATGATCATCACGAACGCGTAGTGGTAGAGGAAGCCGGACTGCATGTGACGGACACGCGACGAGATCCAGCCGATCGAGCGCGCCGTGCCATTGACCAGCAAGCCGTCGATGATCAGCGCGTCACCATAGCGCCACAGCGCCCGCCCGAGACGCACCGACCCGCCGGCAAAGAACCAGTCGTTGAAGCGGTCGAAGCCGTACTTGTCCTCGAGGATGCGCACCCCGAGCTTCAGGCGCTCGGCGATTAACGCCGGCAGTTCCGGGCGCTTCATGTACAGGTACCAGGCGGTCGCCAGGCCAGCCATTGCCAGCCAGAACGCCGGCAGCATCAGACCGTGCAGTACAAAGCCGATGACCCCGGTGTAGGTCTCGCCCTTGGTCGCCAGCACATCCTGCTCCGGCAGCACGAACAAGCTGTTGGCGAAGAAGTCACCAAACAACATCGGACCGATGAAGTAGCCAGCCACGACCGACGGGATCGCCAGCAGGATCAGCGGCACGGTCACCACCCACGGCGACTCCTTCGGCTGCAACGGACCGTGGTGGTGGTCATCGCCATGCTCATCGTCGTGTTCGTCGCCGTGGTCCGGCATGTACTTGTGTGCCTGGTCATAGCGCTCCTCGCCGTGGAACACCATGAAGAACATGCGGAAGGTGTATAGCGCGGTGACGAACACCCCGGCCAGCACCAGCCAGTAGGCGAACGTGGCCCCCGGGGTATCGGAATAGCCCACCGCCTCGATGATCGCGTCCTTGGAGAAGAACCCGGAGAAGAACGGGAAGCCGATCAACGCCAGTGACCCGATGAGCGCCGTCACGTAGGTGATCGGCATGTACCGACGCAGGCCGCCCATCGCGCGCATGTCCTGCAGGTGGTGCATGGCGATGATCACCGAGCCGGCCGCCAGGAACAGCAGCGCCTTGAAGAAGGCGTGGGTCATCAGGTGGAACAGCCCCGCGGCGTACGCCGACGCACCCAGCGCCACGGTCATGTAACCCAGCTGGGACAGCGTCGAATAGGCGACCACGCGCTTGATGTCGTTCTGCACCAGCCCGATCAGGCCCATGAAGAACGCAGTGATCGCGCCGATGATGAGAATGAACGACAGCGCCGCGACCGAGAACTCGTACAGCGGCGACATGCGCGCGACCATGAAGATGCCCGCGGTCACCATGGTGGCCGCGTGGATCAGCGCGGAGATCGGCGTCGGGCCTTCCATGGAATCCGGCAGCCAGACGTGCAGCGGCACCTGGGCAGATTTCCCCATCGCACCGATGAACAGGAAGATCAGCGCCAGGTCCAGCAGGCCGAAGGTCCAGCCCGGCCAGATCGTGATCGTGGCCTCGCTCATCGCCTGGCCTTCGGCGAACACCTCGGTGTAGTTGAGGCTGCCGGTATAGAACACCAGCGCGGCGATGCCGATCAGGAAACCGAAGTCCCCGACCCGGTTCACGATGAACGCCTTCATGTTCGCGTAGGTCGCGGTCGGGCGCTTGTACCAGAAGCCAATCAGCAGATAGGAGACCAGCCCCACGGCCTCCCAGCCGAAGAACAGCTGCATGAAGTTGTTCGCCATCACCAGCATCAGCATGGAGAAGGTGAACAACGAGATGTACGCAAAGAAGCGCTGATAGCCTGGATCGTCCTTCATGTACCCGATGGTGTAGATGTGCACCATCAGGGAGACGAAGGTGACCACGAGCATCATCATCGCGGTCAGGTTGTCGACCAGGAACCCGACTTCGAACTGGATGCCGTCCGACACCAGCCAGGTGTAGAGGGTCTCGTTGTAGACCCCGGCATCCCCGAAGACATGCGCCCAGAAGACCACCACAGACAGGATGAACGACACCGCCACCCCCAGGATGGTGACGGTGTGCGCCCCGGCACGGCCAATCTGGCGACCGAACAGGCCGGCGGCGATCGCGCCGAACAGTGGCGCCAGAACAATGAGCAGATAGATCGTATCCATGGCCGTTTATCCCTTCATTGCATCCATGTCCTGGACGTTGATGGTTCCGCGATTACGGAACAGCAACACCAGGATGGCGAGGCCGATGGCCGCCTCGGCCGCGGCGACGGTCAGGATGAAGAACACGAACACCTGGCCCGCGAGGTCCTGCAGGAAGAACGAGAAGGCAATGAAGTTGATGTTCACCGCGAGCATCATCAGCTCGATGCACATCAACAGCACGATCACGTTTTTCCGGTTCAGGAAGATCCCGGCCACGCTAATGGAAAACAAAAGCGCGGCCAGCACCAGGTAGTGCTCTAGCGTAATCATGTTCTAGCCCTGAGTTCTTTCGGGGACGTTGGCCGCCCCCGGTGTCCGGGTCCCGGCGCGCGGCCGGGATGCCTGTGTACTCGGTGTGCCTACTTCGAGCCGTCGTCCCTGCCCGGGGCGTTCGCCCCGGACCCCTGCGCACCCCGGCGCGGGGCTTCTTTCTTCTCCGACGGCATGGCGACCATGCGCACCCGCCCTTCGCGGGAGACCGCCATCTGCTTGCCCGGGTCGATCGACTTGTTGTCCGGCCGCTTGCGCATGGTCAGCGAGATCGCGGCGATGATCGCGACCAGCAGGATGACCGCGGCAATCTCGAACGGATAGACGTACTCGGTGTACAGGATCGCGCCCAGGGCCTCGGTGTTGGCGTACTCGGGGCCGGCGCGCTCGGGGGCGTCCATGGTGATGTAGCGGGTAATCACCAGCACCAGCACGGTGGCCATGGCCAGCGCCACCACGATCCCCGCCGGCAGATACTCGGCGAAGCCCTCGCGCAGTTTGGCGAGGTTGATGTCCAGCATCATCACCACGAACAGGAACAGCACCATGACCGCGCCGACGTACACCAGCACCAGGACGATGCCCAGGAACTCGGCCTCCGCCATGACCCACAATGCCGCGGCGGCAACAAAGCAAAGCACCAGGAACAGCGCCGCATGCACCGGGTTGCGCACGCTGATCATCGCCAGCGCGCCTCCCAGCAGGATCGCACCGAACAGGTAGAAAAGGACAAGCTCGAAGGTCATGAGGCGTTCCCTGCGTTACCGGTAGGGGGCGTCGACCGCGCGGGCCTGCGCGATCTCTTTCTCGAAGCGGTCACCAATGGCCAGGAGCTTGTCCTTGGTCATGATCTGCTCGCCCCGGTTCTCGAAGTGGTACTCGAAAAGGTGCGTCTCGACGATGGAATCCACCGGACAGGCCTCTTCGCAGAAGCCGCAGAAGATGCACTTGAACAGGTCAATGTCGTAGCGCGTGGTCCGCCGCGTGCCGTCGTCGCGCTCCTCGGAGTCGATGGTGATTGCCAGCGCCGGGCACACCGCCTCGCACAGTTTGCAGGCGATGCAGCGCTCTTCGCCGTTGGGATAACGGCGCAGGGCGTGCAGTCCGCGGAAGCGCGGCGACATCGGCGTCTTCTCGTCCGGGTATTGCACGGTGAACTTGCGGCTCAACAGGTAACGCCCGGTCAGGCGCAGCCCCAGCAGCAGCTCGAAGAACAGGAAACTCTTGAAGAAACGGCGCACGGCTTTCATCACGATCTCCTCAGGCGAACCACGGGCCGACGTTGAACGCGACCAGCACGCCCTCGACAAACAGCCAGACGATGGTCACCGGGATCAGGACCTTCCAGCCCAGGCGCATGATCTGGTCATAGCGATAGCGCGGGAAGGTGGCGCGGAACCACAGGAAGGCGAACAGGAACACCGCCGTCTTGAACAGGAACCAGTGAATCCCGTGATCCAGCAGCGCCCCGATCACCGGCCAGTCGAACACGGCGGCCGGCAGGATGCCCTGGAACGGCGACAGCCAGCCCCCCAGGAACAGGATCGCAGTCAGCGCCGAGATCAGGATCATGTTGGCGTATTCGGCCAGGAAGAACACCGCGAACGCCATGCCGGAGTATTCCACATGGAACCCGGCCACGATCTCGGACTCGCCCTCCGCGACGTCGAAGGGCGCACGGTTGGTCTCCGCGATCCCGGAGATGAAGTACACGAAGAACATCGGCAGCAACGGCAGCAGGAACCAGTGGTACATGCTCCCGGACTGCGCCTCGATAATCCCGCCCACGTTCAGGGTGCCGGCAGCCATCAGCACGCCCACCAGGGCGAAGCCCATCGCGATCTCGTAGGAGACCAGTTGCGCGGCCGAGCGCAGCGAGCCCAGCAGCGCGTACTTCGAGTTCGAGGCCCAGCCCGCGATGATGATGCCGTACACACCGAGGGAGGTCAGCGCCAGCAGATACAGCAGGCCGGCGTTCACGTCCGCCAGGGCCCCGCCGTCGAAAAACGGAACCACCGCCCAGGCCGCCAAAGCCGGCGCAATCGTAAGCACCGGGGCGCTGAGGAACAGGAAGCGATTGGCGTTGGTCGGGAGGATGACCTCCTTGGTCAACAGCTTCAGGGCGTCCGCGATCGGCTGCAACCAGCCGCGCGGGCCCACCCGGTTCGGGCCGATGCGCACGTGGGCGTAACCGATGACCTTGCGTTCGGCGAAGGTCGTGTAGGCCACGGCCAGCATCAGCGGAATCACGATCAGCTGAATGCCGATCAGGATCTGCATGACCGTCGGAAGGCTGTAGAAGAGGTTCATCATCCAGTCGAACATGTCTTAAGTCCCTCAGGCCCGCGCCAGCGTGACCGTGGTGTTCGGCAGGCCGAGGGCCCCCATGGCCGCGGAGCCCGCAAAGGTCACGGCCAGACCCGGCGGCACCGAATCGTCCAGCAACAGGGTCAATTCCGTTTCGGCCTTGCCCTGACGCAGTCGCACGCGGCTGCCATGGGCGTGCTCGCCGGCGGACTCGGGATGCACCAGCACGCTCTCGGCCAGCAGCCCTTCTGGGCTGGTCTGCAGCGGCTCGGCACGGCGCACCAGCGGATCGCCGCTGTAGAGTGCGGCCGCCTGCACACGGTACAGACCGTCGCCCGCGCCGGCCTCGGGCACCTCCACCTGCACCTTGTTGAGGTTGACACCGGTATCGAAGCTGGCTTCCGCCAGCTGGCCCTTCAGCTCGTCCCGCACTGCGGGCGAATCCAGGTAATCGAAGCCGCTCTGGTCGAGCAGATTGCCCAGCACGCGCCAGACCTTCCAGCCCGGCCGGGCGTCATCCGGGGCGCGCGAGGCGGCGCGGAAACTCTGCCAGCGGCCCTCGGCGTTCACGAAGGTCCCGGATTGCTCAAAGCTTGTGGCGATCGGCAGCAGCACATCCGCCACAGCCTCCAGTTCAGGCGTGGCGAAGCTGTTCAGGGCGACCACCAGACCGGCACGCTCCAGGGCTGCCTGGAAGGCCGCCGGATCGACCCCATCGCGGCCCGGCTCCAGCCCGGCGATCACGAATGCATCGCGTCCCTGTTCGAGCATCTCGGCGGCATTCGTACCGGCGACATCCAGCTCCGCCCCACCCGGGCCACGATGCGGCAGGACGCCAGCCAGCCAGGCACCCGCGGCATTCGCGCCCTGCGGCAGGTAGCCCAGGCTGGCACCGGTATGTTTGGCGATCCAGCCTGCCAGGGCCCGCAACGTGGCGAAAGCTGGCCCATTGATTGCGGCGGCGCCCAGCAGCACATGGCCCCGCTTCCCGTCCAGCAGCGCACGGGCTGCGCGTTCGAAGGCTTCCCGCGTCTCGCCGTCGTCTGTCGCGGCCGCCTTGACGATCTTTTCCAGCTTTTTCGGCAGCGACTTGCCGGCCGCGGCGAGCTGCCCGGCGATCCCGGCGAGCGCCAGGACCTGGTCGTGCTCGTCGCCCACCAGCTGGGCCTGAACCGGATAGGTCAGGTCCAGCAGCATGTCGTTGATCAGGCTCACATGTGCACCGCGCGAGGCCGCCTTGCGCAGGCGGTGTGCCAGCAATGGCTGCTCGCGGCGCGGGTTGCTGCCCACCAGCAGAACGGCATCCGCGTTTTCGAGCTCGCCAATCGCGACCCCCAGATACGGGAACAGCGGGGCCGCCGCCTCGTCGCGGAAATCGCGCTGATTCACGCGGTGATCGATGTCGGTGACACCCATGCCCCGCAGCACTTTTTGCGCCAAGTAGTGTTCTTCCAGCGAGAGTGCAGGCGAGAGCAACGCGCCCACGCGCGCCGGGGCCACTTCCTTCAGGCCCTCGACGGCGTAGCTCAATGCGGTCTCCCAGGAGACCTCCTGCCACTGGCCGTCGACCTTGATCCGTGGGCGGGTCAGTCGATCCTCCGCATACAGACCGGTGTAGCTGAAGCGATCGCGGTCGGAGATCCAGGTCTCGTTGACCGCGTCGTTCTCGCGCGGGACGACCCGCATCGCACGGCCGTCGTCGGTATGCAGGAACAGATTGGAGCCGACCGCATCATGCGGGGCAATCGTCGCCGCCTGCGCGTATTCCCAGGCACGCGCGCTGTAGCGCGACGGCTTGGCGGTCAGCGCCCCAACCGGACACAGGTCGATCACGTTGCCGGAGAGCTCGTGGGCCACGGTCTTCTCGACGTAGGTGCCGATGCGCATGTGCTCGCCGCGTCCGGTCGCGCCCAGCTCGCGCACCCCGGCGATCTCCTCGCCGAAGCGCACACAACGAGTGCAGTGGATGCAGCGGGTCATCTCGGTCTCGATCAGCGGACCGATGTCCTTGTCCTTCACCACGCGCTTGGCTTCGGTATAGGTGGACACGCTCTCGCCGTAGCCCATGGCCACGTCCTGCAGCTCGCACTCGCCGCCCTGGTCACAGATCGGGCAGTCCAGCGGATGGTTGATCAGCAGGAACTCCATGGTCCCCTTCTGCGCGCGTAGCGCCAGCGGGGACTGGGTGTACACCTTCATGCCGTCCATCACCGGCGTGGCGCAGGCCGGCAACGGCTTGGGTGCCTTTTCCACCTCGACCAGACACATACGGCAGTTGGCCGCCACCGACAGCTTCTTGTGGTAGCAGAACCGCGGAATGCGGATATCGGCATCATCGGCGACATCGATGAGCATGGCGCCCTTGGGCGCCTCCACCGTACGGCCGTCAATCTCGATGCTGACCAGATCTTGTTTCTGATCCTGACTCATGCTCGATTCCTGATGCGATGGCGCGGTAGAGCGTCAGGCGGCGTCTGCCACCGGGCTCCGGCCGTGCTGGATGTAGTATTCGAATTCGTGGCGGAAATGCTTGACGAAGCTGCGCACCGGCATGGCGGCGGCGTCGCCCAGGGCGCAGATGGTATGGCCCTCGATCTTGCTGGCCACGTCGTCCAGCCGTTCCAGGTCCTCGGGTCGGCCCTGGCCCTCGACGATGCGAGTAAGCATGCGGTAGAGCCAGCCGGTCCCCTCGCGGCAGGGCGTGCACTGGCCACAGGACTCGGAGAAATAGAAGCGAGAGATCCGCTGCAGGGACTTCACCATGTCGGCGGTCTCGTCCATCACGATCACCGCCCCGGAACCCAGCATGGAACCGGCATGCGCGATGGAATCGAAGTCCATGTTGGCCTTCAGCATCACGTCGCCCGGTACCACCGGCACCGATGATCCGCCCGGGATCACCGCCTTCAGCTTGCGCCCGTTCAGCACACCGCCAGCCATTTCCAGCAGATCCTTGAACGGAGTGCCCAGTGGGATCTCGAAGTTGCCCGGCTTGTTCACGTGCCCGGACACCGAGAACAGCTTCTCGCCCCCGGACTTGGGCACACCCAGATCCGCGAACCACTGGCCGCCGTTGCGGATGATCGACGGGATCGAGGCGAGCGACTCGGTGTTATTGATCGTGGTCGGCTTGCCGTACAGGCCGTAGTTGGCCGGAAACGGGGGCTTGAAGCGCGGCTGGCCCTTCTTGCCTTCCAGCGATTCCAGCAGCGCCGTCTCTTCGCCACAGATATAGGCGCCCGCCCCCAGCGACGGATGCAGATCGAAGTCCACCCCCGAGCCGAAAATGTCCTTGCCGAGGTAGCCGGCTTCGTAGGCCTCCTGCAGCGCGGCCGTAAAGCGCGTGTTCACTTCGTCCATGAACTCGCCGCGCATGTAGTTGTAGCCCACCGTCGCGCCGATCGCGTACCCAGCGATCGCCATCCCCTCGATCAGCGCATGCGGGTTGTACATCAGGATCTCGCGATCCTTGCAGGTACCCGGCTCGGATTCATCCGAGTTGCAGACGATGTACTTCTGCCCCGGGCTGTTGCGCGGCATGAACGACCACTTGAGACCGGTTGGGAAACCCGCACCTCCGCGGCCGCGGAGGTTGGAGGTCTTGACCTCCTCGATCACGTCCTCGGGGGCCATCTTGCCCTTGTAGACCTTCTCCAGCGCCTGATAGCCGCCGACGCTCTTGTAGGTCTCGAGCGCGGCGGCGTTGTCCAGGTAACGCGTCGCAAAGCAGATCTGGTTGGCCATGCTACTTCTCCAGACCGTCGAGGATCTCGTCGACCCGCTCGGGGGTGAGATTCTCGTAGTACTTGTGGTCCACCTGCATCATCGGGGCGCCGCAACAGGCTGCAAGGCACTCCTCTTCCAGCTTCAGGTAGAACTTGCCGTCCGGTGTACTCTCGCCGCGCTTGATGCCCAGACGCTTCTCGAGATGCTCGATGATCGGCTCGGCGCCGCGCAGCATGCAGGAGATGTTGTCGCACACCATGATGGTGTGCTTGCCCACCGGCTCCAGTTCGTACATGGAGTAGAACGAACCCACCTCGTACACCGCGATCGCCGGCAGCCCGAGATAGTCGGCCACGGCATCCATCTTCGCGGTGGAGAGATAGCCATCCTCGTGCTGCACCGCACGCAGAGCCCCCAGAACGGCCGAGCGCTTTTGATCCTCGGGATAGCGCGCCAGCCAGGCGTCGATTTCTTCGCGCTCGTGCGCGCTCAGCTCGACCTTCTTCGCGGCGTGCTTGTGGAAGGCGACAGTTTTCTGTTCGGCAGCCATCAGCGGTCGATCTCCCCGAATACGATGTCCTGAGTCCCGATGATGGCGACCACATCGGCCAGCATGTGGCCGCGCGCCATCTCGTCCAGCGCGGACAGGTGCACAAAGCCCGGCGGACGGACCTTCAGACGATACGGTTTGTTGGAACCATCCGAGACCAGGTAGACCCCGAACTCGCCCTTCGGATGCTCGATCGCCGCGTAGGCCTCGCCTTCCGGCAGGCACATGCCCTCGGTGAACAGCTTGAAGTGGTGGATCAGGGCCTCCATGTCGGCCTTCATCTCCTCGCGCTTTGGCGGGGTGATCTTGTGATCCTCGAGGAGCACCGGGCCCGGATTCTGGCGCAGCCAGTCCACACACTGACGAATGATGCGGTTCGACTGGCGCATCTCCTCGATGCGCACCAGGTAGCGGTCGTAACAATCGCCGTTGGTGCCCACCGGGATGTCGAAATCGAGACGGTCGTAGACCTCGTAGGGCTGCTTCTTGCGCAGGTCCCACTCGATTCCCGAGCCGCGCAGCATCGGGCCGGTGAAGCCCAGCTGCTTCGCACGATCCGGGTCGACCACGCCGATCCCGACAGTGCGCTGCTTCCAGATCCGGTTATCGGTCAGCAGGGTCTCGTACTCGTCCACGCAGCCGGGGAAGCGCTCGGTAAACGCCTCGATGAAGTCCAGCAACGAGCCCTGACGGATCTTGTTCAGGTCATCCACCACCTCCTGCGACTTCCAGGAGGACGGTTGATACTTCGGCATCGTGCCGGGCAGGTCCCGCGCGACACCGCCAGGGCGGTAATAGGTCGCGTGCATGCGCGCACCCGAGACCGCCTCGTAGCAGTCCATCAGGTCCTCGCGCTCACGGAAGGCGTACAGGAACACCGCCATGGCGCCGATATCCAGCGCATGCGCCCCCAGCCACATCAGGTGGTTCAGGATGCGGGTGATCTCGTCGAACATCACCCGGATGTACTGCGCGCGCAGCGGGGCCTCGATGCCCAGCAGCTTTTCCATCGCGAGCACATAGCCGTGCTCGTTAGCCATCATGGACACGTAGTCCAGACGGTCCATGTAGCCGATCGACTGGTTGTACGGCTTGCTCTCCGCGAGCTTCTCGGTGCCGCGGTGCAGCAGGCCGATGTGCGGGTCGGCCCGCTGCACCACCTCGCCATCCATCTCCAGCACCAGGCGCAATACGCCGTGGGCGGAGGGATGCTGCGGCCCGAAGTTCAGGGTGAAGTTGCGAATCTCAGGCATTCTCGGCTCCTTCGCCCGGCTTCTCGCCCTCGCTGTAGCGATGGTCGGCGCGGATCACCTTGGGCACCAGCACGCGCGGCTCGATCGTCACCGGCTGGTACACCACACGGGCCTGCTCGGCGTCATAACGCATCTCGACATGCCCGATCAGCGGGAAGTCCTTGCGGAACGGATGCCCCACAAAGCCGTAGTCCGTGAGGATGCGGCGCAGGTCCGGATGCCCGGAGAACAGGATGCCGAACAGATCGAAGGCCTCGCGCTCGAACCAGTTGGCCGAGGCCCAGACGTCCACGAGGGATTCGACCTCGGGGAACTCCTCGTCACTGAGCCAGGCGCGCATCCGCACGCGGCGGTTATGCTCGAGCGACAGCAGGTGGGCCACCACGGTGAACCGCGGGCCGTCCCAGTTGGAATCTTCCGGAGCATCATCGAAGGTGAAACGCCCGGAGGTCGCCGCTTCGACACCGCGGGAAAAGCCCGTATTGGTGGCGGAGTCGGTGCCCCATTCGTCCTGCCCGTATTCGAGGTAGTCCACCCCGCACAGGTCGATCAGGATCTCGAAGCCCAGGGCGTCGCGCAGCTTCTCGCCCGCCTCGCGCCAGGAGCCCGGTGCGATATCGACAGTAATCTCGCCGTTCGCCTCGTGCAGGCTTTCCAGGGCATCGCCCAGTTCCGCCCGCAGGGCGTCGGTCCAGTTGTCTTGTTCAGCCATCTGCTACCCCGGGTGCGTCAGCGCGCGATCGTGTTCGTGCGCCGGATCTTGTTCTGCAGCTGGATAATGCCGTAGAGCAGCGCCTCCGCCGTCGGCGGGCACCCCGGCACGTAGACATCCACCGGCACGATGCGGTCGCAACCGCGCACCACCGCATAGGAGTAGTGGTAGTACCCGCCCCCGTTGGCGCAGGAGCCCATGGAGATCACCCAGCGCGGCTCGGGCATCTGGTCGTAGACCTTGCGCAGAGCCGGCGCCATCTTGTTGACCAGGGTGCCGGCCACAATCATCACGTCCGACTGGCGCGGGCTCGGCCGAAAGATGATCCCGAAGCGGTCGAGGTCGTAGCGCGCGGCACCGGCATGCATCATCTCCACCGCGCAGCACGCGAGACCGAAGGTCATCGGCCAGAGCGACCCGGTGCGGGCCCAGTTGATGAGCTTGTCCGCCGAGGTGGTGACGAAGCCCTTCTCAAGAACGCCTTCTATTCCCATTCCAGCGCCCCCTTCTTCCACTCGTAGATGAAACCGACGACCAGAATGACAAGAAACAGGGCCATCGCAAGAAGCCCGAACAGGCCAATGGTGTCTAGCGACACGGCCCACGGGAAGAGAAACGCGATCTCGAGATCAAAGATGATGAACAGGATCGCGACCAGGTAGAAGCGGACATCGAACTTCAGCCGCGAATCCTCGAAGGCCTCGAAGCCGCACTCGTAGGGCGAATTTTTCGCCGCGTCCGGCTTGTGCGGACCCACGGCCATACCGACCACCAGCGGCACGACGCCGATCACGATGCCTACTGCGATGAACAGCAGGATGGGTAAATAACCTTCCAGCATTTCTCTCTCCCGTACGCCGCCTCAGGCGGGCAGGTTCGCGAGGCGTCGCGTGGATCGAGCGCGCCGGCGAGCCGTTCAGCGTTGCTGGTTGAAAGCGCGGGTACGACTCGGTCCCGCACAGACGCGGCAGAGCCGTACACCGGGCACGGAGTCTAGGTGATGCCCAAAAACGGTGTCAAGTATTCGTAATTTTATAAGATGCTGTTTTTATTGTTGATTACCCCGGGCGCCGACAGATATTCAGCGGCCCGGGGCAACGAGTATTTGGTGCAGATGGTGGGACTCGAACCCACACGGCTTGCGCCACTACCCCCTCAAGATAGCGTGTCTACCAATTCCACCACATCTGCCAATTCGTACAGGTACCGGATCTCAATCGGGCACATCGGCCGGCCGGCCGGATTGCGGGCCGCTGCCACCCGGGGGCTCTTGCCCCGGGAGCACTTCGGGCGGGAGGTCCGGCGGACCATCGCCCTCTTCTTCCATTGCCTCCATCTGGTCCAGCAGGCTCTCGGCCTCCGGGCTGGATGCCGCCAGATACGCAAGCGTCAGGCTGTTGAGGAAAAAGACCACCGCCAGCACGGCCGTCGAGCGGCTCAGGAAGTTCGCCGACCCGGCCGCACCGAACACCGTCGCCGATGCGCCGCTGCCGAAGGCCGCGCCGGCATCGGCGCCCTTGCCGTGCTGCATCAGGATCAGCGCGATCAGGCCAAGCGATACCGCGACCTGGACCACCAGGAGCAGGCCGTAAATCATGCCGCGACCTGCTCGCCCGCGGCGCGGGCAATGGCGGAAAATGCGTCGGCATCCAGCGAGGCACCGCCGATCAAACCGCCGTCGATGTCCTCGAGCGCCAGGAGGCCGGCCGCATTATCGGCCTTCATGCTGCCCCCGTAGAGGATGCGCAGAGCGGCTGCGACCTGCGGGTCGCGACCCGCAACACGATTGCGGATGAATGCATGCACTTCCTGGGCCTGTTCCGGCGTGGCGGTCAGACCGGTGCCAATCGCCCAAACCGGCTCGTAGGCGATCACGGCGCGGTCGAACGCCTCGACTCCGGCCGCATCCAGGACCGCATCGAGTTGCTCGGCGACCACAGTCTCGGTGCGCCCGCCTTCGCGGTCGGCCTTCTGCTCGCCCACACACAGGATCGGCGTCAGCCCGGCGGCCTGCGCCGCAACGAACTTGGCTGCTACCCAGGCATTGTCCTCGTTCTGCCGCTCGCGGCGCTCGGAATGCCCGACGATCACATAGCGGCAGCCCACCTCGGCCAGCATGGAGCCGGCCAGTTCGCCGGTGTAGGCACCCTTTTCCTGGTCGGAACAATCCTGCGCGCCGACGGCGATGGGGCCACCGGACAGGTCATTCGCGATTTCGGCGAGGTAGACCGCGGGCGGGCAGACCGCCACGTCCACGCCCCGGATGTCGCCCAGGCTGCCCTTCAGGGCGGACAGGAGCGCGCGGTTCGCGTCCCGCGAACCGTTCATCTTCCAGTTTCCGGCGACCAGCGGCGTGCGCATGCGGATCTTCCTCCTGCGATCGGCCGAACCCCGCAGATACACGGGGTCCGATCATGATGATTAGAGCGGCGGGATGTTACCGGCGCACCGGTAGCAAATCAACCAAGCCGTCGCGGGGCGCGCAGGCGAGGCTTGGTTGCGGCAATCAGATCGCCGCCCGGATGCTGTCCGCGATGCGCTCGGCGGCCGAGCGGGTCTCGTCGACATCTTCGCCCTCAACCATCACCCGCACCAGGGGCTCGGTACCGGAGGGACGCAGCAGGACCCGGCCACGCTGGCCGAGCTGATCCTCCACCGCGGCGACCTCGGCGCGCACTGGCTCGCCCTCCAGGCAGCCGGCCGCGGCACCGCTGACGGGCACGTTGATCAGGCACTGCGGCAGCTTGGGAATGGCCGCTGCGAGCGCCGAGAGCGGCTGACCGGTACGGTGCATCAGGTGTGCAACCTGCAACGCCGCCACCGTACCGTCGCCGGTCGTGGTGTGCTCCAGACAGACAATATGACCCGACCCCTCGCCGCCCAGGGTCCAGTCGCGACGGCGGAGCTCCTCCAGGACATAGCGATCCCCGACCTTCGCGCGCACGAACGGGATGCCGGCGCCCCCCAGGGCCTGCTCCAGCCCCAGGTTGGTCATCAGGGTCCCGACCACACCGCCGTCGAAGCCCCCGGCCTGTTGCCGCGCCAGCGCCAGGATACCGAGGATCTGGTCCCCGTCGACCACGGTGCCGTCGGCATCGGCCAGGATCACCCGGTCGCCGTCGCCGTCCAGCGCGATGCCGAGATCCGCCCCGGTCGCCCGCACCTGTTCGGCGACGTTCTCCGGGTGCAGGGCGCCGACCCCGTCGTTGATGTTGTAGCCGTCCGGACTGGCGCCGAGGATCTCGACCTGTGCCCCCAGCTCCTCGAACACGTGCGGGGAGACGTTGTAGGTCGCACCGTGGGCACAATCGATGACGATCTTCATCCCGCGCAGCTCGGAACGCGCCGGGATCGCGCTCTTGCAGAACTCGACGTAGCGTCCAGCGGCATCCTGGATGCGCACGGCCTTGCCCAGACGCGCACTGTTGATGGGCTGTGCCGGCTGATCGAGACGCGCCTCGATAGCCGCCTCGGTCGCATCCGGCAGCTTGTCGCCCTCGGGGGTGAAGAACTTGAACCCGTTGTCGTGGAATGGGTTGTGCGAGGCACTGATCACGACGCCCGCAGTGGCACGGAAGGTATGCGTCAAGTAGGCGATGGCCGGGGTCGGCATCGGTCCCAGCAACGCAACGTCCAGCCCGGCGGCGGACAACCCGGCCTCCAGTGCCGACTCGAACATGTAGCCGGACACGCGCGTGTCCTTGCCCACCAGGACCGGCCCCTGGCGGTGGCCGTTCTCGCCCAGCACCTCGCCCACGGCATACCCGAGGCGCAGCGCAAACTCCGGCGTCATCGGCCAGTCGCCGGTGCGCCCACGGATGCCGTCGGTTCCGAAATACTTGCCCATCAGTTCCCTCGATTGTCCTGTCCGTCGCCACCATCCGGTCGCAACGCTGAGTATAGCGCCAGGGCATCACGGGTCGCCGAGACATCGTGCACACGCAGGACACGCGCACCGGCCTGTGCCGCCAACAGGGCCGCCACGGCACTGCCGGGATCCCGCTCAGCGACCGGACGGTCATCCAGCAGCTGACCGATCATCGACTTGCGCGAGACGCCCACCAGCAGCGGCAAGCCGGAGGCCGCCAGGCGCGGCAGGCCGCGAAACAGCGCGACGTTGTGCTCCAGGGTCTTGCCGAAGCCGAAGCCCGGATCCAGCAGGATCTGGCCGCGCGGCACGCCGCCCCGCAACAACTCCGCCACCCGCTGCTCGAGGAAGGCGCGCACCTCGTCCACCACATCGTCGTAATGCGGCGCCCGCTGCATCGACTGCGGATCGCCCTGCATGTGCATCGCGCAAAGCGCTACGCCACGCTCGCGGGCCGCCCCCATCGCGACCGCCAGCGCCCCTTCGGCGCGAAAGCCGTTCACGTCATTCAGCATCCCGGCACCGACGGCAACCGCCTCGCGCATCATCTCCGGCTTCATGGTGTCCACGGACAGCGGAACATCCAGTTCCGCGCGCAGGGCTTCGATGACCGGAAGCACCCGCTGACGCTCATCCTCCAGCGCCACTGGCGCCGCACCGGGGCGAGTGGATTCACCGCCCACGTCAAGGATCTCGGCCCCCTCCGCGACCATGGCGCGGGCCCGCGTCAGCGCATCTTCCACCCGCGCGTACTGGCCACCGTCGGAGAACGAGTCCGGGGTGACGTTCAGAATCCCCATGATCCGCGGCTGCCCAAGGTCCAGGGCGTGCCCCCCGCATTGCAGTACCGGTGCGTCAGTCGGCACGATCGGCGTTCTCCTGTGAGTACCCAACGAAAAAGGCCGCCAGGACGAGGGCCTGGCGGCCAGTGGCGGCGACCGGACCCAAGCCCGGTCACGAAGTGGACGGATCAGGACTGCGGCGCAGGACCGCCGACCACACCCTTGTCATCGTCACCCCGACCATCGGAGCCGTCCTTGGCGTCACCATCGGCATCCGAGGCACCACCCTCGGCCTCGTCGCTGGCCTGCGCCGAGCCACCGGAACCGCCGCCGCTATCCCAATCCGCCGGCTCGCGGGGCTCGCGCCCGGCCATGATGTCCGCGATCTGCTTGTCGTCGATGGTCTCGTATTTCATCAGTGCCCGCGCCATCGCGTGCAGCGTATCGATATTGTCGACCAGGATCTGCTTCGCATGCTGGTAGTTCGCATCGATGATGTGACGGACCTCGGCATCGATCTGGCGCGCAGTGTCGTCGGACATCGGCTTCGACTTGCCCATTTGCCCACCCAGGAACGGATGCCCTTCTTCCTCACCGTAATCCAGCGGGCCGAGCTTTTCCGACAGGCCCCACTTGGTGACCATGTTGCGGGCGATCTGAGTGGCGCGCTCGATATCGTTCGAGGCTCCGGTGGTCACCTTGTCATTGCCGAAGATAATCTCTTCTGCCAGACGCCCGCCAAACAGGCTCGCCAGCTGACTCTCCAGACGCGTCTTCGAGTGGCTGTAGCGGTCCTCCTCGGGCAGGAACATGGTCACGCCCAGGGCCCGCCCACGCGGGATGATGCTGACCTTGTAGACCGGGTCGTGCTCCGGCACCGTCAGGCCAACAATCGCGTGGCCGGCCTCATGGTAGGCGGTCAGCTTCTTCTCGTCCTCGGACATCACCATGGACTTGCGCTCGGCGCCCATCATGATCTTGTCCTTGGCGCGCTCGAAGTCGGACATGTCCACCAGGCGCTTGTTGGAGCGCGCCGCAAACAACGCCGCCTCGTTGACCAGGTTGGCCAGATCCGCGCCGGAGAAACCCGGCGTGCCGCGCGCGATCAGATCCGGACGCACGTCGTCGGAGATCGGCGTTTTCTTCATATGCACCTTGAGGATCTGCTCGCGACCGCGTACGTCCGGCGGCGGCACCACCACCTGGCGGTCGAAGCGACCCGGGCGGAGCAGCGCCGGGTCAAGCACGTCCGGACGGTTGGTCGCGGCAATCACGATAACCCCCTCGGTGCCCTCGAAGCCGTCCATCTCGACCAGCAGCTGGTTCAGGGTCTGCTCACGCTCGTCGTGACCGCCGCCCATGCCGGCACCACGCTGGCGACCGACCGCGTCGATCTCGTCGATGAAGATGATGCAGGGGGCGTGCTTCTTGGCCTCGGCGAACATGTCGCGCACGCGCGAGGCGCCCACGCCAACGAACATCTCGACGAAATCGGAACCGGAGATGCTGAAGAACGGCACCTTGGCCTCGCCGGCAATCGCCTTGGCCAGCAGCGTCTTGCCGGTACCCGGAGAGCCGACCATCAGCACGCCGCGCGGAATCTGGCCACCCAGCTTCTGGAACTTGGACGGGTCGCGCAGGAAGTCGACCAGCTCGGTCACCTCCTCCTTGGCCTCGTCGCAGCCGGCCACGTCATTGAAGCTGACCTTGACCTGGTCCTCGGACATCAGCTTGGCCTTGGACTTGCCGAAGGACATCGCGCCCTTGCCACCGGCACCACCGCCCTGCATCTGGCGCATGAAGTAGATCCACACGGCGATCAGCAACAGGATCGGGAACCAGCTGATCAGGATGCTCATCAGCAGGGAGCGCTCGGCTTCCTCGTGGGCGTTCAGCTCCACGTTGTTCTGCAGCAGGTCGCCGATCAGACCGGGGTCGTTCGGGTTCACCGTGGTAAACGCCTGGCCCTCGATCGTCGTACCCTCGATCTTCTCACCCTTGATGGTCACGTTGTCCACGCGACCGCCCTGCACGTCGCGGATGAACTCGGAGTACGTAATGCTCCGAACATCCTGCGTCTGCTGCTGCGGGCCGAAGTTGTTGAAGACGGACATCAGGACGACGGCAATTACCGCCCAGATGATCAGATTCTTGGCCAGACCGTTCAAAACGACACCTCGAAGAACATTTAATCGTTAGCTTTTGGCAGCTTTACACATCCCGGGGCTCACGCGCCAATACGTACACTTCGCGTGACCGTGGCCGCGATGCCTTCGGCTTGCGCACCTTTACCGAGCCGAACCGCCGACGCACCTCGGCCAGATAGGCATCAGAACCTTCACCCTGAAACAGCTTGACCAGAAATGCGCCCCCGGGGTTCAGAATGCGTGTCGCCAAGTCCAGCGCCAGTTCACAAAGATGGATCGAACGCGGCAGATCCACCGCACCCGTCCCGGTCAGGTTGGGGGCCATGTCGGAAAGCACAAGATCGGCACGCTCATCGCCCACCAGGGCAAGTATCGCGTCCAGCACGGCGTCCTCGCGGAAGTCGCCGGTGACGATCTCCGCGCCCGGCACCGGGTCCATCGGCAAGATGTCCGTGGCAATCAGCACGCCCTTGCGGCCAATCTTCCGAGCGGCGTACTGCGTCCAGCCGCCCGGTGCCGCGCCGAGGTCCACCACGCGCATGCCGGGTTTCAGCAACCGGTCGCGCTCATCGATCTCCTGCAGCTTGTACACCGCCCGCCCGCGGTAACCCTCCTGCTGGGCCCGCTGGACGTAGGGATCGTCGAAATGCTCCTTCAACCAGCGCTGACTGGAGCGGCTACGCTTGGGCATTGAGCGGCCTCGCAGCTGCGGACGGCATGCTACAATTTTGATGTTTAAACACTGAAAAATGGCCTCCTGTGAATCTGACCGACGCGCAACGCCGCCATCTGCGCAGCCTCGCCCATCCGCGCAAGCCCATCGTGACCATTGGCCGCAATGGGCTGACTGATGCCGTACTGGCGGAGCTGGAGCTGGCGCTGACCCACCACGAGCTGGTCAAGATCAAGGTGAACATCGGCGACCGCGAGGTCCGCAACGGCACCGTGGAAGAGCTCTGTGAACGCACCGGCGCCGCGCGAGTGCAACGCGTCGGCTATGTCGCCACCCTGTTCCGCCGCAACCCGGATGACCCGAAGGTCTCCCTGGACCCGGCCTGACCCCACCGCCCGGTTGCGCCCCTGAGCGCGACCGGGACCCGCCGCGTCATCAGTTGACGTAGCGAACCTCCAGGATCTCGTATTCCGTCTCCCCGCCCGGGGCCTGCACGGTCACGACGTCGCCTTCTTCCTTGCCGATCAGCGCCCGCGCAATCGGCGAAGACACCGAGATCATGTTGTTCTTGATATCGGCCTCGTCGTCACCAACGATCTTGTAGGTGACCTGGCGCCCGTCCGCAGTCGCCTCCAGCACCACGGTGGTCCCGAACACCACCTTGCCGGTCTGCGGCAGGGTGGCCACGTCGATGATCTGGGCGTTGGAGAGCTTCGACTCCAGCTCGCGGATGCGGCCCTCGATGAAGCTCTGCTGTTCGCGTGCCGCGTGGTACTCGGCATTCTCCTTGAGGTCGCCGTGCTCGCGCGCATCGGAGATCGCGTTGACCACGCGCGGGCGATCCTCGCCCTTCAGCTTCTTCAGCTCTTCCTTCATCTTTTCCGCGCCAGTCACGGTCAAGGGCGTCTTGTTCATGCGCTTTTCCCTCCGAGATTTTCCTGGTGGAGGTCCTGCAGCCGGAAGACGTCATTCGCCCCCAGGTGATCCAGGGCCTGTACGGTGGCCTTGGCCCCGGCGATCGTGGTGGTATAGCCCACCTTGTGCATCAACGCCTCGCGGCGAATGGTGTAGGAGTCGGAGGTCGACTGCTTCCCCTCCACGGTATTGATGATGAAGCTGATCTCGTCGTTCTTGATCATGTCCACGATGTGCGGGCGACCCTCGGTGACCTTGTTCACGCGCGTCACCTGAATGCCGGCTTCCTCCAGCACGTTCGCCGTGCCACGCGTCGCCAGGACCTCGAAGCCCAACTCCACCAGGCGCCGGGCCACTTCCGCCACGTGCGGCTTGTCGATCTCGCGCACCGACACGAAGGCCTTGCCGGTGGACGGCAACAGTACGCCCGCTCCCAGCTGGCTCTTGGCGAACGCCTCGGCAAAACTGCGCCCGACCCCCATCACCTCGCCAGTGGATTTCATCTCCGGCCCCAGGATCGGGTCCACGCCCTGGAACTTGGCGAACGGAAACACCGATTCCTTCACCGAATAATAGTCCGGATAGACCGCATCGCCCACGCCCTGCTCGGGCAAGGTCTGCCCGACCATGCAACGCGCGGCAATCTTGGCCAGCGGCCGTCCGACGCTCTTGGAGACGTACGGCACGGTGCGCGAGGCCCGTGGATTCACCTCCAGCACGTAGATATCGTCGCCCTTGATCGCAAACTGGGTGTTCATCAGGCCGACGACCTTCAGGCCCAGTGCCATCTTGCGCACCTGCTCGACCATCTCGTCCTGGAGTTCCATGGACAACGAGAACGGCGGCAGGGAACAGGCGGAGTCGCCCGAGTGCACGCCGGCCTGCTCGATGTGCTCCATGATCCCGCCGATGATCACGTTCTCGCCATCCGAGATCGCGTCGACGTCGACCTCGATGGCGTCATCCAGGAAGCGGTCCAGCAGCACCGGGGCATCATTGGAGACGGACACCGCGTTCTTCATGTAGCTGCGCAGGTCCTCGCGGTCGCGCACGATCTCCATCGCGCGCCCACCGAGCACGTAGGACGGACGTACGACCAGTGGGTAGCCGATCTCCTCGGCCAGCTTCTCGGCCTCCTCCTCGCTGCGCGCGGTGCGGTTCGGCGGCTGCTTGAGCCCCAGCTTGTTCAGCAGGGCCTGGAAGCGCTCGCGGTCCTCGGCCAGGTCGATGGAGTCCGGGCTGGTGCCGATGATCGGCACGCCAGCGGCCTCCAGGTCCCGCGCGAGCTTCAGTGGCGTCTGGCCACCGTACTGCACGATCACGCCGGCCGGCTTCTCGGTCGCCACGACCTCCAGCACGTCCTCCAGCGTCAGCGGCTCGAAATACAGCCGGTCCGAGGTGTCGTAATCGGTCGAGACCGTCTCCGGGTTGCAGTTGACCATGATGGTCTCGTACCCGTCCTCGCGCATCGCGAGCGCGGCATGCACGCAGCAGTAGTCGAACTCGATGCCCTGACCGATGCGGTTGGGCCCGCCGCCCAGCACCATGATCTTCTGCTTGTCGGTGGGATCCGCCTCGTTCTCCTCTTCGTACGAGGAGTACATGTAGGCCGTGGTAGTCGCGAACTCGGCCGCACAGGTATCCACCCGCTTGTACACCGGGCGCACGCCCAGTCCATGGCGGTGTTTGCGCACCGCCTTCTCGGTATCGTTCACAAGCTTCGCCAGGCGCAGGTCGGAGAATCCGCGCTGTTTCAGACGGTACATCTCCTCGGCGCTGATCTCGCCCAGGATGCGGTCCTTCACGCCCTTCTCGACGTCCACCAGCTCCTGGATCTGGGCCAGGAACCAGGGGTCGATCGCGGTCAGGTCGAAGATATCCTGGATCGAGAAACCCGCACGGAAGGCATCGGCCACGTACAGCACCTGCTCGGGGCTGGGGTTGGCGAGCTTCGTGCGCAGCTGATCGGTCACGTCATCGGCGGTCAGATCGATGCGCTCGTCGAGGCCGTCCATGCCGGTCTCCATCGAGCGCAGCGCCTTCTGGAACGACTCCTGGAAGGTGCGGCCAATGGCCATGGCCTCACCCACCGCCTTCATCTGGGTGGTCAGGCGTGCATCCGCCTGCGGGAACTTCTCGAAGGTGAAGCGCGGGATCTTGGTGACCACGTAATCGATGGACGGCTCGAACGAGGCCGGGGTCAGACCACCGGTAATGTCGTTCTTCAGCTCGTCGAGGGTGTAGCCCACCGCCAGCTTGGCCGCGACCTTGGCGATCGGGAAGCCGGTCGCCTTGGAGGCCAGCGCGGAGGAACGCGACACCCGCGGGTTCATCTCGATCACGATCATGCGCCCGTTCTCCGGGTTGATCGCGAACTGCACGTTGGAGCCACCGGTCTCCACGCCGATCTTGCGCAGTACCGCCAGCGAGGCGTCGCGCATGATCTGGTATTCCTTGTCGGTCAGGGTCTGCGCCGGGGCCACGGTGATCGAGTCGCCGGTGTGGATGCCCATCGGATCGAGGTTCTCGATCGAGCAGATGATGATGCAGTTGTCCGCCTTGTCACGGACCACCTCCATCTCGAACTCCTTCCAGCCGAGCGCGGACTCCTCCAGCAGCACCTGGTTCACCGGCGAGAGATCGATCCCGTTCTTGACGATGTACTCGAACTCCTCGCGGTTGTAGGCGATGCCGCCGCCCGAACCACCGAGGGTGAACGACGGCCGGATGATCACCGGGAAGCCGATCTTCGGCTGGATCTCCTGCGCCTCCTCCCAGGAGTGCGCGAGCATCGCGGTCGGCGTATCCAGGCCGATATCAGCCATCGCCGCCTTGAAGTGGTCGCGGTCCTCGGCCATATCGATCGCCGCCTCGTTGGCACCGATCATTTCCACTCCGAACTTCTCCAGCACGCCTTCCCGGGACAGGTCCAGCGCGCAGTTCAGCGCGGTCTGCCCGCCCATGGTCGGCAGCACCGCGTCCGGGCGCTCCTTCTCGATGATCTGGGCGACCGTCTGCCAGTCCACCGGCTCGATGTAGGTGGCATCCGCCATCTCGGGGTCGGTCATGATGGTCGCCGGGTTGGAGTTCACCAGGATCACCCGGTAGCCCTCCTCGCGCAGGGCCTTGCAGGCCTGGGCGCCGGAGTAATCGAACTCGCAGGCCTGACCGATCACGATCGGGCCGGCCCCGAGGATCAGGATGCTCTGGATGTCGGTACGCTTGGGCATGTGACGGCTCTCGCAGGCTGTCGAAATCGGAAATTCGGTCGGAAAATCGGGGGGAAGGCGTTAGCTGCGCGCCGTGCGCATCATCTCGACAAAGTCGTCGAACGCCGGGGACACGTCATGCGGCCCCGGGCTCGCCTCGGGGTGGCCCTGCAGGCTGAACGCCGGGCAGTCGGTGCGGGCGATGCCCTGCAGCGTGCCGTCGAACAGCGACCGGTACGTCGGCGTCAGCGTCTCCGGCAGGTTGTCCTCGTCGATCGCGAAGCCGTGGTTCTGCGACGAGATCATCACTCGCCCGCTGGCCTCGTGCCGGATCGGGTGGTTCGCCCCGTGGTGGCCGAACTTCATCTTCACGCTCTTGCCGCCACTGGCGATACCCAGCAACTGATGCCCCAGGCAGATCCCGAACAGCGGCAGCTTGCGCTCGCAGAAATCCCGGATCGCCTCGATCGCATAGGTGCAGGGCTCGGGATCGCCCGGCCCGTTGGACAGGAACACCCCGTCGGGCTTCAGCTCCATCACCTCGTCCACCGGCGTCTCGGCCGGGACCACGGTCACGCGGCAGCCGCGATCGGCCAGCATGCGCAGGATGTTCTGCTTCATGCCAAAGTCGTAAGCCACCACGTGATAGTCGGCGGCCTTCGCATCGACCCGCGCCGGCTCCTCGCCCAGCTGCCAGGTCCCTTCCAGCCACTCGTAGCGGCTGCGCGTGGTCACCTCGCGCGCCAGATCCATGCCCTTGATCCCGGGGAACTCGCGCGCGGCCGCCAGGGCCGAGGCCTCGTCCACGTCGCCGGCCTGAATGCAGCCGTTCAGCGCGCCCTTCTCGCGCAGGATGCGGGTCAGCTTGCGGGTATCGATCCCGCTGATCGCCACAATGCCATGACGCAGCAGGTAGTCCGGCAGCGACTCGCGCGAGCGCCAGTTGGACACCAGCGGCGGCAGATCACGGATAATCAAGCCCGCGGCATGGGCCCGCGAGGACTCGTCGTCCTCCGGGTTCGTTCCGGTGTTGCCGATATGCGGATAGGTCAGCGTGACCATCTGCCGGTGATAGGACGGATCGGTGAGGATCTCCTGGTACCCGGTCATCGCGGTGTTGAACACCACCTCGCCAACCGTCTGGCCCAGGGCGCCAATCGCCTGACCATGAAACACAGTGCCATCTTCCAGGACGAGCAGAGCAGGCGCGGACACAGGGGGACCTCCAGGTGGTCTGGGTCGGGGCCGCCAGGCGATTCGCCGGCGGCGGTACTGCGATTCGTTCGGGATCTGCGACCCGCCCTCGTCCGCACCACTCTACCGGGGTGTGAACCCCTTTTTCGGCAACGATTCGGTGCTCGGAGGACGGATACGATTACGCCTTCAAGTGTACGCGAGCGCCGCGCGCGGCGTCCAACGAGATCCCCACTTCCGGCGTCTCCGCCCGCCACTCG
Source organism: Thioalkalivibrio sp. ALMg3 (assembly GCF_000381225.1). NCBI lineage: Bacteria > Pseudomonadati > Pseudomonadota > Gammaproteobacteria > Chromatiales > Ectothiorhodospiraceae > Thioalkalivibrio > Thioalkalivibrio sp. ALMg3. The sequence goes on from NZ_KB906221.1 coordinate 321,375, forward strand.
CCGCCCGCTTTCCGGGCCCGAACACCGCCTACCCGGCCCAAGTATGAAACCGATGCTCCGTGGCTAGCCTGGCCATTCAGGCTGGCCCTGGTTCATCGCTCGGTGTTTACGGCGGCTCCGGTCCGCCACCTGCCAGGCGCTCTCTCGCGAGCGCACCGCGAGGTACTTTCTTGCTTACCCAAGAAAGTACCCTTCGAGGCGCACCCGGATTCCGCCCGGGAACCTTGCTCCAGGGCCCTCGGGCCTGCGGCGCTGAACTCGCTGCGCCTGCGGCTCCGCTCAGACATCCAGCGCCTTCTCCCGGCCCGAGCACCCTTCCGCAAGGGGCTCCATACGGGAGGGGAAGGTCAAAACAGACGGCATCTCGTAGGGTGCGGTTGAGCCCAGCGAAACGCACCATCTCCCACGCCGTGCGAAACCCTGATGCGATTCGCTTCGCTCATCCGCATCCTACGCCCCCGGCGCCCGCCACGCGGGCGCGGCACGCCATGGCCGAAGGCCGCGCGTGCCGAAGATGTATGAAGACCTAGCCATCATCCATTGGCAACAACGCTGGGATAGCCGTTGTTTTGACTTACCTCCCCGTTGTCGTCGCGCCGAGTGGAGAGGCTTTTCGCGGGATTCAAGGCGCTGGATGTCTGAGCGAAGCGCAGCGTAGCGAGTTCAGCGCCGCCCGCGAAAAGCCTCGGAGCGAGGGAAACCCCGGCCCGCGCAGCGGGCCGGGGTCGCGGCAGTCGGGCGTGTTTCTTAGTTACTTCTTTGCACGAGCAAAGAAGTAACTCGCGGCGCGCTGGCGAGTCAGCGCCTGGCAGGCGGCTCGACGAAAGCACCGTAAACACCCGATGCCGAACCAGGGCCAGCCACAACAAGCCTGTCGGCCGGTCGAAGGCACCGTAAACACCGGATGACGAACCAGGCCTAGCCTTCGCCAAACGCAGCCCCTACCGGCTAGAGGTCGCGCAGCCCCAGCACATCCTGCATGTCGAACAGCCCATTGCCAGCGCCGGCCAGCCAGACCGCCGCACGCACCGCACCGGAGGCGAACACCGTGCGACTGGAGGCCTTGTGGGTAATCTCCACACGCTCGCCATCACCCGCAAACAGAGTCGTGTGCTCGCCGACGATGTCGCCGCCGCGCACCGTGGCAAAACCGATAGTGCGCCGGTCACGGGCTCCGGTCTGGCCCTCGCGCCCGTAGACGGCGTCCTGCTCCAGATCGCGGCCCAGGGTCTCCGCGACCACACGCCCGAGCTTCAGCGCGGTACCGGAGGGCGCGTCCACCTTGTGCCGGTGATGGGCCTCCAGGATCTCCACATCCACGCTGTCGCCCAGCGCCCGCGCGGCCAGCTCCACCAGCTTGAAGGTCAGATTGACCCCGACACTCATGTTCGGCGCATAGACGATCGGCAGATCCCCTGCCGCCGCCTGCAAGCGCTGCTCCTGCTCCGCATCCAGCCCGGTGGTGCCGATCACCAGTGCCTTTCCGGCGTTCGCACACAGCTCCAGGTGCTGCATGGTCGCCTGCGGCGAGGTGAAATCGATCAGCACATCGAAATCGTCGGTAACCGTCGCCAGATCCTCGACCAGGCGCACCCGGCCCTCCGCGCCCACCGCCTGACCGATGGTCTCGCTGCCGGGGCGCTCACTGGCCGCCCCCAGCTGGGCATCGGGGTGTTCGTCCACCGCCTGCACCAGGTTCTGGCCCATGCGCCCGCCGGCGCCCGCAATCGCAATTCGAATCATCTTTGTTCCATCCAGTGCTATCGATCCATCGGGTTACGCGCACCCTACGAAGCTTTGCCCCGGCACGCCAGTTACAGGGTTCGCACCGGGGTGCGGAAACGCCATTCGCCATACACCGAGGCGATCACCCCGGCCGCGGCCAGGAACGCCGCGAACACATACACCGAGGCTGGGCTGATGCCATCCCACAGATAGCCGGCCACCAAGGATCCCGAGGCACCGCCCAACCCGAAGGCCAGCGACGAATACAGCGCCTGCCCGCGCCCCTGCAACCGCCCGGGGAAGAAATAGTGGATCAGCGAGATCGCCGCCGCGTGGTACACCCCGTAGCTGGCCGCATGCAGGATCTGAATGAACAGCAGCATCGGCAACGAATCCGGGACCGCCGCCAGCAGCCCCCAGCGCAGCGTCGTCAGCACCAGCGCCGCCGACACCAACAACCAGGCGCCGAAACGCAGGATCAGCCGCGGCATCAACAGGAACAGCACCACCTCCGCCGCCACCCCCAGCGCCCACAGCTGCCCGGCTACGGAGCGCGAGTAGCCGGCCTGTTCCAGGTACAGGGTAAAGAAGGCGTAGTACGGCCCGTGGCTCGCCTGCATGAAGAAGCAGGCCACAAACAGCGCGATCACCTCGGGGCGGCGCAGCACGGTTAGCAGGGGCGGGGCGTTATTATCCTCGTCGAGGTTGCGCGCCGGCTCGCGCACGAACTGCGACGCCGCCACCACCGCGATCAGCACCGCCAGCACGATCCACGGCAGCCAGGCCACGGCGATCCGGTCGAAGGCCCAGCCCAGCACCGCCACCGCGACGATGAAGCCGACCGAGCCCCACAGCCGGACCAACGCGTAGCGATGCGCATCCCGCCCCAGCGACCGCATGGTGGCCGCCTCGAACTGCGGCAGGATCGCGTTCCAGAAGAAGCTGTAGGCCGCCATCACCACGGCCAGCCACCAATACCCGGTGTACAGCAGCACGCCGGTGAAGGCGACCGCCCCGCCCAGCGCGCCCCAGCGGGCGATCGGCATGTGCGCGCCGGCGCGATCCGCCAGCCAGCCCCAGACGTTGGGCGCAATGATCTTGGTCGCCAGCACGATCGCCATCAGCTCGCCGATCTGGGCGCCGCTGAACCCCTCCTCGGAGAGGTACGGCCCCCAGAACGGCATGAAGGCGCCGAGGCTGGCGAAATAGAAGAAATAGACCGCGGACAGGCGCGCGTTCTGCGTCACTGCCATGAGGGGACCGCTACACGATCAGGACGACACGGCCGTAGGCCGCGTCATTCGCCGGGATGGTCGCGCAGCTCCAGCCCCGAGTCCGGGACATCGGCGTTCTGCGCACGGTGACGCAGGGCGTGGTCCATCAGCACCAGCGCCATCATCGCCTCGGCGATCGGGGTCGCGCGGATGCCCACGCAGGGGTCGTGCCGCCCCTTGGTGATCACCTCCACCGGCTCGCCGGCGGTGTTGATGCTGCGCCCGGGCAGACGGATGCTGGACGTCGGCTTCATGGCAATGCTGGCCTGCACCGCCTGACCGGTGCTGATCCCGCCCAGCACGCCGCCGGCGTGGTTGGACAGAAAGCCCTCGGGGGTGATCTCGTCGCGGTGCTCGGTGCCGCGCTGGGTCACGGATTCGAAACCCGCGCCGATCTCCACGCCCTTCACCGCGTTGATGCTCATCAGCGCGTGCGCCAGGTCGGCGTCCAGGCGGTCGAACACCGGCTCGCCCCAGCCGGCCGGCACCCCGGTCGCCTCGACCGTCACCCGTGCCCCGATGGAATCGCCCGACTTGCGCAGGGCGTCCATGTACTCCTCCAGTTCCGCGACCTTGTCCGGGTCGGGGGAGAAGAACGGGTTGTCGTTCGCGATCTCCGGCTGCTTCGGCTCCAGCTCGATCGGGCCGAGCTGCGACAACCAACCGCGGATGGTGATCCCGTAGCGCTGCTCGAGATAGCGCCGCGCGATGCCGCCGGCCGCCACCCGCAGCGCGGTCTCGCGCGCAGAACTGCGCCCGCCGCCGCGGTAATCACGCACGCCGTATTTCTGGTGATAGGTGTAGTCCGCATGCCCCGGGCGGAAGCGGTCCTGGATGTCGCCGTAATCCTTGGAGCGCTGATCGACGTTCTCGATCAGCAGCCCGATCGGCGTACCCGTGGTACGCCCCTCGAACACCCCCGACAGAATACGGACCTGATCCGGCTCGCGACGCTGGGTGGTGTGGCGCGACTGGCCCGGCCGGCGGCGATCCAGGTCAAACTGCAGATCCGCCTCGCAAAGCTCCAGACCGGGCGGACAACCGTCCACCACCGCGCCCAGGGCCGGCCCGTGACTTTCACCAAAGGTACTGACGACGAACAGTCGCCCAAAGCTGTTTCCCGACATGCGCGTAGTGTATCCGCGGCCGCGCCGGCTGTCGCCTGTTCCCCCACCCCGCGGCCGGTCGGCGACGGGCGGAATGGCACGCTCGGCAACCACGTCCCCTATCTGCCATGATCGACGTGCAGCACCCATAACCAGAAAGGAGGAACCCATGACGAATTCCCTGACCCGCCTGGTGACCGGCACCGCCGCGGCCCTGTGCCTCGGCCTCGCCAGCAGCGCCCAGGCCGATGTCTATACCCAGCGCTTCATGACCCTTGAACTGGCCAACGACATCGCCATGGGCGCCGTCGAGGCCTGCCGCGAGATGGGCCACCAGACCGCGGTGGTCGTGGTTGATCGCGCCGGCAACGACCAGGTGGTCCTGCGTGACCGCATGGCCGGCGTGCAGACCATCCAGATTGCCGGCGATAAGGCCCGGGCCGTGACCATGTCCGGCACCACCTCCGCCAACTTCCGCGACAACCGCGAAGACATCCGCATGGAGATGAACCACGTGGATGGCATCATCATGCTGGCCGGCGGCCTGCCAATCGAAGCGGCCGGCAGCATGCTCGGAGCGGTCGGCGTGTCCGGTGCGCCCGGCGGCGATCTCGACGAGGAATGCGCCCAGGCCGGGATCGACCGGGTCCAGGAACGCCTCGACTTCGCCATGTAAGCATTGCGGGTGCCAGGGAACGGCGCCCGCCCCCAGGAAAACACCATGACCGACACCCCCCGCCCCGCCCCGAAACGCATCTCGCCGGTGGAGACCTACGAGCGTCTGCAGGCACGCCCGCGCGACCTGCTGATCGACGTCCGCTCGACCATGGAGTATCTGTTCGTCGGCCATCCGACCGGCTCCATCCACATCCCGTGGATCGACGAACCCGACTGGACCGTGAACCCACAGTTCGTGCCGCAGGTGCGCAAGCTGCTGCTGGGCGGCGTCAGCGATCACAGCGAAGAAGCACCGGCCCTGTACCTGATCTGCCGCAGCGGCAAGCGCACGCTGGACGCCGGGCAGGCCCTGGTGGACGCCGGCATCGAGCATGTCTTCTCGGTGGACGAGGGCTTCGAAGGACCACTGGACGAGAACCACCAGCGCTCCACCCGCAGCGGCTGGCGCTACCACGGCCTGCCCTGGGAGCAGTGCTGAGGCCCGCGACGGATCCCCTACAGCCACGGGGGTTGCGCGCACCCCGGGGGGTTTGGTTCATAATGAACTCGGACGCGTCACTGCGGCGTTCGATTGTGGCCCGGTGGTACCCTTGAGCCTTAATTTTTCACCACGGGACCGAGTACTTCCGTTTCGCTGTGCATGTCCGTCTTCGAGCGGAAAGCCTAAAGATCCGGAGACTTCTCCCACCTGAGCCCTAGGTTCAAGGTCAAGGGCCACGCCGGCGCCTGCGGGGCGCGTCCACTTCTTTATTGATCCCGATTTCCTTTATGCCTGCGGAAACCGACTCCGTTCAAGATTCGCTATCGCCCGACGATCTGCGTGCCCTGCGTCTGCGCCTGCGCCGCGCGCGGGCGGCTTTGTCGGATTCCCAGCTCGACCACCACTCTGCCGCCATTTGCGGACACCTGCTGCGCTGGTTCGAGCGCTGGAAGCCGCATTGTGTCGGCGCCTATCGCGGCCTGCGCGGCGAGGTCGACCTGACCCCACTGACCGTCGCCCTGGCCCGGCGCGGCACCCGCATCGCCCTGCCGGTGATGGACGACAAACGCCCCGGGCACATGCATTTCCACACCTGGGCCCCGGATGAGCCGCTTTGCCACAACGGCTTCGGCATCGCCGAGCCCTGTCCGGACGCCCCGCGCATCTGGCGCCGCGAGATGCAGGTGGTGCTGATGCCGCTGGTGGCCTTTGACACTGCCGGCAACCGCATGGGCATGGGCGCGGGCTACTACGATCGCTACTTCGCCCGGCGCCGCTTCGGCATCCGCCGGCCGAAACTGATCGGCGTGGCCCACTCGCTGCAGGGCGTCCCGGCGCTGCCCACACAGCCCTGGGACGTCCCGCTGGATGGCGTTGTCACAGAACAGGGCTGGCATGCGCTTCCAGACCGCGCGCGGCACAATACGCACACCTGACCACACCCCTTATTTGGCACGAGGAGCCCGCATGGCCTACTGGCTGATGAAGTCCGAGCCCGACGAGTTCAGCATCGACGACCTGGAACGCGTCGGCGTGGAGCCGTGGGACGGCATCCGCAACTACCAGGTGCGCAACATGATGCGCGACGAGATGAAGAAAGGCGATCTCGCCTTCTTCTACCACTCCAACGCCAAGCCGCCGGGCATCGTCGGCATCCTGCGCATCGAGAAAGAGGCCTATCCGGACACCTGCGCCTTCGACCCCGAAGACCCGCACTACGACCCAAAGAGCGACCCGGACAACCCGCGCTGGCTGCGCGTGGACGTCGCCTTCGAGGAAAAATTCGGCGACATCATCACCCTCGACTGGCTGAAGCAGCAGCCGCAGCTCGAGGACTGCCCGCTGGTGCGCCGCGGCAACCGGTTGTCGGTAATGCCCATCACCCAGGACCAGTGGGACTTCATCCTGAGCCACGCCCAGCGCGGGAAGTAACCGCGTGGCCACGCTCTACCACTTCCCGCACGATGCGAAGGCCGACCGCCTGCGCCTGGCCTGCGGCTACAAGGGTGTCGCGCTGGAGACCCGCGCGCTGGACTGGTTCGACGACGAGACCTTCTTCGAACTGGGCGTGGCCCGCCAGTCCCCGATCCTGCAAACCGACGACGGTACGCTGCACACCGACACGGTCACGGCACTGCGCGATATCGACCACCTGTTCCCGACCGGCGAGCCACTCTCCGACGGCGTCATCACCGAGGACGCCTGGCAGGCCCTGGTGGACTGGCGCGCCAAGGTGGAGATCGTGCTGGACCGGCTCTACGCCCCGCTGGCGCCGGGCTTTCACGGCATCGGCGAGAGCGCCGAGGCCCTGGCCGATTTCAAGGCGCATGTGCAGCACCGCTTCGGCCTGTCGCTGGAGGAGCTGGCCAACGACCGCTACGACGGCTACAACCAGCTCGCCAAGCTGAGCCACCTGCCGGAACTGGCCAAGCACCTGGCCGCCAACCGCTTCTACCTCGGCCACCCGTCGATCGCCGACTGCGTGATCGCCGCCGACCTCTACCCGCTACAAATGCACGACGGCATCAACCTGCCGGTCGACATGCTCTACTACCTCCGCCGCGTCGAGGAGACCTTCAACACCCCCCTCAACACCCACTGGCTCGCCCGCTGAAGACCATGTGGGAGCGGCCTTGGCCGCGAAACGGCGGTAGGCGCTGGCGCAGGCACGCTCCCACTGGACTGCTTGCTACATCGACGAAAGGAGCAGCAACGATCAGGCCGCCGCAAAGCGCCGGATATGATTCTCGTCCCGAGCCGCGGCCCGGGCCAGATCGTAGTTGGTCTGCATCGTGAGCCAGTGGCGTGCCTCGCCGATTCCCCCACTCTCCAGACGCACCGCAAAATCCGGTGAAATGGCGGCGTGTTCGTTGAGAACACGCGAGACCGCGTTGCGGGACATCCCCAGATGCTGCGCAAACTCCGTCACCGAAAGACCCAGCCCCGGCAGCACACGCCGGCGCAGGATCCGCCCGGGGTGGGGCGGGTTCCGCATCGCCGCGTCTTCCTGAAGGTCAGTGGTAATCTTCATAATCCACCTGATCCGCATCGTCGCCACTGAAAGGGAAGGTGACGACCCAGTTGCCGTTCACATGCACCGAGAAAAAGCCGGCGCGATCCCCACGCAGCGGATGAAAATCCATGCCCGGGAGATCTAGGGAAACACTGATCAATGTACACACTCGCGCTCGAGTCGCTTTTGCGCGCGAACAAGGCGCGGCGACTGCCGTGCAGTCACTCTGCACAAGGGAACCGCAACGCCGTGCGCGCGCAAAAGCGACCGAGCCCCTTGCATTCAATGGCTTGTGAGGTTGGCACCCCAGGTTCCCCGATCCTGCGTTGCGCCGCTGGCGGGTAGAACCACTACCCGCTGCACGACGCGCCTTGTCTCGGAAAACCTGGGGTGCCAACGCGAGCGTGTACATTGATCAGTGTTTCCCTAGCTGTCCGGGATGGGTCGCTGCATCCAGCAGCGCGAGAATGTCTTCCAGGTCTTCCACATGGTCCGCCGGCAACCCACGGCGATCGCCGCTCGCATACAAGCGTTTTAGTCCCTTGTGACGAATCTTCCTGATCATCGGCCTTCCTTGGCACGCAACTTCGACTGTAATCCGTAACGTTACGGTGGTCAATGCAATCCACTGACAAGCGGCTCAGCCAAAGCGGTAGTGCTTGCGGATGTCGCGGTGGATCTCCCAGGTGCAGTCCATGCCCTCGGGGAAGGTGACCAGGTCGCCCTCGCCGACCGTGACCGGCTCGCCGCCGTCCGGGGTCACCGTGACCTGGCCTTCCAGGATGTAGCAGACCTCGCGCTCGTCGTAGTGCCAGGGGAAGGTCGAGATCTCCTTCTCCCAGACCGGCCAGTCGAACACCCCCAGGCGTTCCAGGTGGTCGTGGTCCGGGCGATGAATCACTTCGATGGACATGACAGCCTCCTCAATACCGAGAGCACGCGAGCCTAAACCCAACGCGTTCGCAGACCAACCGGCGGCCCGGTCAAACACCCGGGCGCGGGCCTGCCCGAGCCGCACCTCCGAAGCGCCGCAGCAGCAGGAGCACGAACGCCCCCACGCCGAGGGCGGCCGGCAGGAATTCCAGCCACTGGCCAAGGCCCCAGGCCATGTAGCCGGTGACCAGCGCCCACAGCAGCGGGATGATCGCCAGCACCAGGGGCGGACGCGACGGCACCAGCAAAAGCATCCCCAGGGTCAGCAGCATCACCGGTCCCGGGACCACGCCGACATATTGCAGCTGCGTCCAGGGCGTTTCGGCCAGCGCGGCGTCCAGAAGTGGGTACCCCACGAAGGCATGGGCGATCAGCACCATCGCGGCCCCTCCCCCCAGCCGGCCGGGCCAGCCGAAGCGGGCCTGGCCCATCAGGGTCAGCGCGAACACCAGCATCAGGCCCTGGGCCACGAACACTCCGGCCAGCCATTCGGCGGCGAAGTGGAACGGCGCCAGCGAACCGCCGAAGAAGGCCACCCCGGTCCAGATCCACAGCACGCCCAGCAACAGGCCAATGACACGGCCAGCCGCACGCGAACCCGGAACCACCAGCCCCACAGCCACCAGTGCGAGCAGTGCGCCGATCCCGTGCAGGGGCCAGATCGCGGTGTTGTACTGGCCCAGGATCGCCAGCCAGGTCGAGGCCTCAAACGGCAGCATGTCGGCTCCCCGGTCGCAAGGATTCGGAGGCCAACCCTACAGGTCCTGCACGTACGCGACCATGCGGCTGCGCATTCCGGCGTCCGGCATGGGGCCGTACAGCGCGCCCATGTTCTCCTCCATGTGCGCCACCACCGAGGTCGCGGGGATCGCACAGGTCACGTCCGGGTGCGAGACGATGAACTTGAGCAGGAACTGCGGCCAGTTCTCGCATTCGATCTCCGCCGCCCAGTCCGGCAGCGGATGCCCCGCGAACTGGTTGATCAGCGCCTTGCGCCGAAACGGGCGGTTCGCGATCACCGCCACCCCGCGTTCCCGCGCCAGCGGCAACAGGCGCTGTTCCGCTTCGCGATCCAGGACGTTGTAGGTCAGCTGCACGAAGTCCAGGTCCTCGCGCCGCAGGATGCGCTCCAGCTCGTCGTGGCGCCGCCCGTGCGAGGTGGTCACACCGATATAGCGAACCTCCCCCGCCTCACGGCGCTCGCGCAGGGTTTCCAGGTGCGCCTCCCAGTTCTGCAGGTTGTGCACCTGCTGCAGGTCCAGGGTGTCGACACCCCACAGATCCCGCGACTCCGAATGCTGGTCGCGGCCGGTCGAGGTGCTGCGCGTCCAGATCTTGGTCGCCGAGAACACACCCTCCGGATGGCCCAGTTCGCGCAGGCCGTGACCGACCACCGCCTCCGCGCGCCCGTACATCGGCGAGGAGTCGATCATCCCGCCGCCACGGCGGACAAAGGTATCCAGGATGCGGGTACGCACCGCCAGCGCTTCCGGATCCTCCGGCACGTTGAAGGTAATCCACGTCCCCATCCCGATCACCGGGATCTCCTCCCCGGAAGACGGGATCGGCTTGCGCTGCGGCTCACGCCCCTCGGCGGTCCCACCGACAAGGGGCCACCCGGCCCCGGCCGCCACCGCGGACCCGGCCATCCAGCGCAGGAAGGATCGGCGTGAACGCCGCGGGGATGGATGTTTCATGGCAGGTGATCACCGAAGAAGACTCCATCCGTGGGCCATCCGGCCGCGCCACAAGTTCCCTATGCGACGGCCTGCAGGTGCCGGGCCAGCGCCGAGACCAGCGGTTTCATGAAGTATCGACCATCCGGTACCACGGTGGGGGTAATACCGTGAGCGTGCAGTTCATCCGCCACCACGGGGCCAATCGCCGCGACGATGGTGCGCCGCAACGCCTCCCGCAATGCATCCTGACGATCCTCGGCCTGGCCGACCCGCAGCAGACGCCGGACCTGGGCCTGGCTGGTAAAGGCGATCGCATCCACCTCTCCTGCGATCAGGGCTGCAATCAGCTCGCTCACACGCCCCGTCTCGGCGGCATCCGCGTAGCGGTAGGGCCAGACCAGGAACACCTCCGCGCCCGCCGCCCTCAGGAAATCCAGCAGGCGGCGGTTGGGCTCCGCACCGTAGAGCTGCACACCGATACGTTGTCCGTGCAGGTCCTGAGCGGACAGGGTCTGGATGATCCCTTCGGTGGTCGGTGCCGCCGCCACCGCATCGGGCCGCACACCGAACGGTTTCATCGCGCGGCCGGGTTTGGGGCCCCGTACCAGCGTCGGGGTTCCGGCCACGGCCGTCAGCCAGGTAGCCTCGCACCCGGCGCGCCGAGCAAAGCCGGTCAGCCGAGTAAACCCCTCCCCCGTCAGGAAGATCAGCCGATCGAACGGGGCATCGATGGCGGTTGCCAGCCAGGACTCGATGGCCGCCTGGTCGAGGCTGTCGTGGATGGCGACCAGCGGGCAGCGCCACACCTCGGCCCCGCGCCGCTCCAGCAGCCCGGCAAACACCTCCAGTGCACGGCTCTCCGGGAGCGCGACCCGGACGCCGGCCAGCCCGCCAGAGACCGCATGCGTACGATCCTCCAATCCGCTCACGCCGCGCTCGCGGTCACGACACCGGATGCCGGCATCAGCTGCGGGAACGTCGTGGCCGACCCGGCATCCGGCCGGAACCAGTCCAGGCGCTGATGGCAGGCGGCGACCTCGCCGATCACGATCAGGCTGGGCGAGCCGACCTGATCGCGTTCGGCGCGGGCGGCCAGGGTATCCAACGTGCCGGTCACGACACGCTGACGGGCGGTCGTGCCGTTCTCGATGATCGCGGCCGGGGTCCGCCCGGCACGGCCCGCACCCTTGAGCCCCCGGCAGATCTCCCCCAGCCCCTTGCGGCCCATATAGAACACCAGCGTCTCGCGGGTGTTCGTCAGCTGCGACCAGTCCACGTCCAGCCGGCCCTCGCGGGTATGGCCAGTAATGAAGCGCACGGACTGGGCATGATCACGGTGGGTTAGCGGGATGCCCGAATAGGCGGCACAGCCACTGGCCGCGGTGATGCCGGGCACCACCTGATAGGCCACGCCGTCGCGGGCGAGCACGTCCAGCTCCTCGCCGCCGCGGCCGAACACGAACGGGTCGCCGCCCTTCAGTCGCGCCACGCGCTTGCCCTCGCGCGCCAGCCGCGAGAGCAGTTCGCTGATCGCCTCCTGCGGCACGCAGTGATGATCGCGCTCCTTGCCGACATAGAAGCGCTCGGCCTCGCGCCGGGCCAGGTTCACCACCTCCGAGGACACCAGGCGGTCGTAGACGACCACGTCCGCCTGCTGCAACAGACGCAACGCGCGGAAGGTCAGCAGGTCCGGATCACCCGGCCCGGCGCCGATCAGATAGACCTCGCCCGGCGTGGCGGCATCCGCTTCATTCAATTCCTGTTCCAGACGCTCTGCGGCCGCATCCATACGTCCGGCCAGCGCCAGCTCGGTGGCCGGCCCGGCAAACGCACGCTCCCAGAAGGCCCGCCGCGCGTTCACACTGTCGAAATGGGCGCGCACCCGGTCGCGCAGGCGACCGGCGAGATCCGCCAGGCGCCCATAGCCGGACGGGATCAGGCTCTCGATCTTCGCGCGCAGCAGACGCACCAGCACCGGGGCACGGCCACCGGAGCCGATCGCGATGGTCAGCGGGCCGCGTTCGACGATGGCCGGCAGGATGAAGCTGCAAAGCTCGAGCTGGTCCGCCACGTTCACCGGGATCGAGCGCGCAACACAGTCCTCCGAGACCTGGCGGTTAACCTGCTCGTTGTCGGTCGCGGCGATCACGATCGCCACCTGCCCCAGGTACTCGGTTCGGTAGGTACCCGGCTCGCGGGTGATCGACTCCGGGTGCTCGCGCAACAAGCGCTCGGCGGCATCACTGTAGTCAGGGGCTCGCAGGCGCACCCGCGCCCCGGCCTCCAGCAGCAGCGCCGCCTTGCGCGCGGCCACCGGACCGCCCCCGACCACCAGGGCCTGGCGGCCGTGCAACTGCATATAGATCGGCAGGTGTTCCATGCTCATCCCTCCCGCGCCACGGGATCCGTGGGCGCCTCGGATTCTTCATTCAACAGGGTCTGGATCTCGGGGCGGCAGGAGCCGCAGTTGGTGCCGGCCTCGAGGCAGGCACCCACGGCCTCGCAGCTCGCCAGCCCCTGCTCGCGAATCGCCGTGCGGATGCGCGTCTCGTCCACGCCGAAGCAGGCGCAGACCATGCGCCCGCGTGCGGCCTGGCCGTTCGGCGGACACCCCGTGAGCAGGGCCATGCGTTCGTCATCGGTGATCGACTCGGCCGCGAACAGACCGCCCAGCCATTCGCGCTCGGGCAGGCCGCGGTCGGGACCCGCGAACAGCACGCAGGCAAGCCGGCCCTCGTGAATACGCGCGGCGCGGTAGCGACCACCCGCCGGGTCGGCGAACTCCAGCCACTCGCCGGGGCCGTCCAGCCGTGCCCGCCAGTCGGCGATCTCGGGTGGCGCGCCACGCCCGGCCAGTTCAAAGCGCAGATGCCGCGGCCCGCGCGCGGTCACCGCGTAGTCGGCCTCCGGGAGACTCACCGGCTCGCGGCTCAGCACGAAGCCGTGCCAGCCCATCGCCGCCGGGCGCACCGAGACGGCCGTGTGCTTGAACGCCGGCTGCCCGGAGACCGGATCGACATGCGCGGGCACCAGGGCATCCACCCGCGCCAGCCGCGCGATCGGCCGGCTCCAGTGCATCGGCACGAACACGCTGCCGGGGCGTTGCTCGCGGCTCACCTGCACCCGCGCCAGCAGGTGCCCGTGACGGCTGGTCACCGCGGCCAGATCACCCGCCTGCACACGAAACAGCCCGGCATCTACCGGATGGATCTCGACGAACGGCTCCGACTGATGCGCGCTCAGGCGCGGCGTCCGCGCGGTGCGGGTCATGCTGTGCCACTGGTCGCGGATGCGCCCGGTGTTCAGGCGCAGGGGGTACTCGGCGTCGATCGAGTCGGTGGGTGCGCGCGGATCGACGGCCACGAGGTGCGCACGGCCGCTGGGGGTGAAGAAGCGCCCGTCCCCGAACAGATGCGTGGTCCCGATCTCGCTGCCAGCCGGGAGCGGCCACTGCACGGGCTCCAGGACGTCGTACCCGGCGGCCGAAAGATCTGCCAGCGCGCCGATGTCGAAGTCACGCCTGCCCTCGTTTTCGAACGCGGACAGGGCCGCATGCTCGCGGAAAATCTCCACCGGTTGCGTATAGGGGAAGGCCTCGGCAAAGCCCAGGCGGCGGGCGACCTCGGCCAACGCCCACCAGTCGTGACGCGCCTCGCCCGGGGGTTCCCGGAACGGGCGCTGGCGCGAGATGCGCCGCTCGGAATTGGTCACCGTGCCGTCCTTCTCGCCCCAGGTGGTCGCCGGCAACAGCACGTCGGCCACGCGGGTCGTCTCGGTCTCGTGCACGCAGTCGGAGACCACGACCAGCGGGCAGTCGCGCAGGGCCCGCTCGAAGCGTTCGGCTTCGGGCAGGCTGAACAAGGGGTTGGTGCCGATGATCCAGATCGCCTTCACCTGCCCCGATTCAACCGCGCGGAACAGATCCAGCGCCTTGAGCCCCGGCTTGCGGGCGAGATTCGGTGCATTCCAGAAGCGGCTTACGCGATCCAGGGACATTTCGTCGAAGCCCATGTGCGCGGCCAACTGGCTGGCGAGTCCGCCAACCTCGCGCCCACCCATCGCATTGGGCTGACCGGTCAGCGAAAACGGGCCCATGCCCGGGCGCCCGATGCGCCCGCTGGCCAGATGCACGTTGAGGATCGTCCCGGCCTTGTCCACGCCGCTGTCGGACTGGTTGATGCCCTGGCAGAACGCGGTAACCGTCCGCTCCGTTCGCGCGAACCAGCGGAAGAAGGTGGCCACCGCCTCGGGATCCAGTTCGCAGGCCTCAGCGGTCACGGCAATCGACGGACTGGAGGCGCGGGCTGCCGCCAGGGCGTCGGCGAAGCCATCGACGTGGCGTTCCAGGAATGCCGGGTCCAGCGCATCCTCGCGGCGCAGGTGATCCAGCAGGCCGTTGAACAACCAGGCATCCGTGCCCGGCGCCAGCGGCAGGTGCAGATCGGCCGCCTGGGCAGTGGCCGTGCGCCGCGGATCGATCACCACCAGCTTCATCTCCGGGCGCGCCGCGCGGGCGGCCTGCAGGCGCTGGAACAGCACCGGATGCGCCCACGCCATGTTCGAACCGACCACCACGACCAGGTCCGCCTGTTCGAAGTCGGTGTAGCTGCCCGGCACGCCATCCATGCCGAAGGCGCGGGTGTGTGCGGCCACGGCCGTGGACATGCAAAGCCGCGAGTTGGTGTCGATGTTGGCCGAGCCGACGAAGCCCTTCATCAGCTTGTTGGCAACAAAGTAGTCCTCGGTCAGAATCTGCCCGGAGACGTACAGCGCCACCGCGTCGGGCCCATACCGGTCGATCACGTCGCGAAAGCCGCCCGCGACATGATCCAGCGCCGTATCCCAGTCGACGCGCGCGCCCTCGATCTCCGGATGCAACAGCCGCCCCTCGTCCCCCAGTGTCTCGGCCAGCGCCGCGCCCTTGGAACACAGGCGCCCGGCGTTCGCCGGATGGGAGGAGTCGCCGCGCACCTCCACCGGAAACTCGGCTCCCGGCGTCGCGGTCACCTCCACGCCGCAGCCCACCCCGCAATAAGGGCAGGTGGTGCGGGTCACGGCGTCGGATGTGGCCATCTCAGCCCGCCTCGCGGCAGTCAACCACCGGCGCCGCGTCCGAATCGGTGGCGGAGGCGGCCAGGTCCAGCCACACCTGGCCCTCGGTCACGCGGACCGGGAAGGCATGTGTGCAGCCCGAATCCGCGCCCGTGGCCGCGCCGGACGGCAGGTCGATCACCCAGTTGTGCAGTGGACAGGTCACACGTTCGCCGTGGACGATGCCCTGCGACAACGGCCCACCCTTATGCGGGCACTGGTCGCGCAGGGCGAAGACGCGGTCGTCCGCGGTTCGGAACACGGCGATATCGCCGTTGGGGCCAGCAACGACCCGCGCGCCCAGCGGCGGGATCTCGTCGAGATGGCAGATCGCGGTCCAGCTCATGCCGACACCTCCGGACGCGGGGTCCCCGGCGTGCCATCCGCCGGCCGGATGGGGATGAACTCATGCGCCGCATGGCCGGCGGCCCGCTCGGCCCAGGGATCCACCTGCGCCACCTCCTGCGACTGAAGGAAGCGGGCGTACAGCGCGGCACGGTTCTCGGCGTCGTCCACCAGGCGTTCCTTCACCTGCGTCAGCCCGACACGCTCGATCCAGGGCGCGGTGCGCTCCAGGTAGCGGGCGCTTTCGCGGTAGAGCTGCATGAAGGCCCCGGCGTATTCGAGCACCTCGGCCTCGGTCTCCACCTTGCAGAGGAAGTCGGTCGCGCGGACCTTCACCCCGCCGTTACCGCCGACGTGCAGCTCGTAGCCGGAGTCCACGCAGACCACGCCAAGGTCCTTGATCGTCGCCTCGGCGCAGTTACGCGGGCAGCCGGAGACGGCCATCTTGAACTTGTGCGGCGTCCACGATCCCCAGCTCATCCGTTCCAGCTGGATGCCGAGACCGGTGGAGTCCTGGGTGCCGAAACGGCACCACTCGGAGCCAACACAGGTCTTCACCGTACGCAGGGCCTTGCCGTAGGCATGGCCGGAGACGAACCCGGCCTGGCCGAGATCGCGCCACATGGCTGGCAGATCGCTCTTTTCCACGCCCAGCAGGTCGATGCGCTGACCACCGGTGAACTTGACCGTGGGCACCTCGTAGCGCTCGGCCACCTCGGCGATCGCGCGCAGCTCGGCCGGCGTGGTCACCCCGCCCCAGATGCGCGGGATCACCGAGTAGGTCCCGTCCTTCTGGATGTTGCCGTGGGCGCGCTCGTTGATGAAGCGCGACTGCGCGTCGTCCTGGTACTCCTTCGGCCAGGCCGCCAGCAGGTAGTAGTTGAGCGCCGGGCGGCAGACGTGACAGCCGTTCGGGGTCTTCCAGTCGAGCGCCGCGAATACCGCGTCCATCGTCTTCAGGCCGTCGCGGGCGATCGCCGCGCGGACTTCGTCGTGACTGTGGTCGGTGCAGGCGCAGACAGGCTTTTTCGCCGGGGCGTCGGAGTAGTCACCGCCCAGCGTGGTCGCCAGCAGCGACTCGACCAGTCCGGTGCAGGAACCGCAGGAGTTCGAGGCCTTGGTGTGGGCGCGAACGTCCTCCAGCGTGAACAGCTTGTGCTCGCTGATCGCCTGGACGATATCCCCCTTGCACACACCGTTGCAGCCGCAGATCTCGGCGTTGTCCGGCATCGCCGCCACGCGCGAGGCCTCGTCGCCGTGGCCGGAGTCGCCGATATGCGCCTGGCCGAACAGCAGGTTCTCGCGGATATCGGCGACCGGCGTGCCATCGCGCATCAACTGGAAGTACCAGGAGCCATCCAGGGTGTCGCCGTAGAGCACCGCGCCCTGGATGCGATTGTCCTTCAGCACCAGGCGCTTGTAGACGCCGCGCGCGGCGTCCTGGAACACCAGATCCTCGGTGGTCTCGTCACCGGTGAAGTCGCCGGCGGAGAACAGGTCGATCCCGGTCACCTTGAGCTTGGTCGAGGTCATCGAGCCCTCGTAGCGCCCAATGCCGTACTCCGCGAGGTGATTGGCGCAGACCTTGGCCTGTTCCCACAGCGGCGCGACCAGGCCATAGGTCGTGCCGCGATGCTGCACGCACTCCCCGACCGCGTAGATCGCCGGGTCATACGTCTGCATCGTGTCGTTCACTACCACACCGCGCTCACAGTGCAGCCCGGCGGACTCGGCCAGCGCGGTATTCGGGCGGATGCCGACCGCCATCACCACCAGATCGGTGTGTACCTCACTGCCATCGGCAAAGCGCACGCCGGTGACCCGCTCGTCCCCGAGGATCGCCTGGGTCTGGTGCGCCATGCGAAAGTCCATGCCGCGCTCCTCCAGCGAGGCGCGCAGCATGCCGGACGCCGCAGGGTCCAGCTGGCGCTCCATCAGGTGATCCATCAGATGCACCACGGTCACGTCCATGCCCTGGCGCATCAGGCCGTTCGCGGCCTCCAGCCCCAGCAGGCCACCGCCGATGACCACCGCTCGCCGATGCTCACGGCTGGAGGCCAGCATCGCGTCGACATCGTGGATGTCGCGAAAGCCCACCACGCCGTCGAGATCGGCACCCGGAATCGGGATCATCACCGGATCCGAGCCGGTCGCCAGCAGCAGCCGGTCATACGGCGCCTCGGTGCCGTCCTCGGCGATCACCCGACGACCGACGCGGTCGACCCGCTCGACGCGCTTGCCCTTGTGCAGGGTGATCCCGTGCTCGGCATACCAGGCATCGTCGTTCAGCATGATCTCGTCGACGGTCTTCTCCGAGGCCAGCACCGGCGAGAGCATGATGCGGTTGTAGTTGCCCCAGGGCTCGGCGCCGAACACGGTGATGTCGTACATGTCGGGCTTGAGCTTCAGCAGCTCCTCGACCGTGCGCATCCCGGCCATGCCGTTGCCGATCAGGACCAGCCGCGGCTTGTCGTTTGACGTGTTCATTACGCAGCCTCCGCTTCCGGGTTCTTGTGACGCTCGTGGAGGAAGCGCAGGACTTCGGCCCGGTAGTGGTTGTACTGCGGGTTGTCGGCCATCGCCAGACGCTCGCGCGGTTTGGGCAGGTCAATCTCCAGGATCTCGCCGATGGTCGCGGCCGGGCCGTTGGTCATCATCACGATGCGGTCGGACAGCAGCACGGCCTCGTCCACGTCGTGGGTGACCATCAGCACGGTGTTGCCCAGATCCGACTGGATGCGCATCACCTCATCCTGCAGGTGGGCCCGGGTCAGCGCGTCCAGCGCACCGAACGGCTCGTCCATCAGCAGTACCTTCGGCTCCATCGCCAGTGCCCGGGCGATGCCGACACGCTGCTTCATGCCTCCGGAGATTTCGTCCGGGCGCTTGTCGAGTGCGTGGCCCATGCCGACCATCTCCAGCGTCTGCAGGATCCACTCGCGACGCTCGGCCGCCGACTTGGTGCCCTTGAAGGTCTTGTCCACCGCCAGGGCGACGTTGTCGCGCACCGTCAGCCAGGGCAGCAGCGAGTGGTTCTGGAACACCACGCTGCGATCCGGTCCCGGCTTGCTGACTTCACGCCCGTCCAGGATCACCGCGCCGGTGCTGGTCTCCAGCAACCCGGCGACGATGTTGAGCACCGTCGACTTGCCGCAGCCGGAGTGGCCGATGATGGAGATGAACTCGCCGCGTTCCACGTGCAGGTCGACGTCGCGCAGCACCTCGGTAGCCGAAGGCCCTTCGCCAAAGGTCTTGTGGACGTGTTCGATGGAGAGATAGCTGGTCATGATGTTTCTCCTGTAAGGGGCCGGCTCAGCCGGCCTGCGTGCCACGGGTAACCCAGTTGCCGACGATGGCAACCAGACGGTCGAGGAAGAACCCGACCAGGCCGACGTAGACGAGCGCGAGCACGATGTCGCTGAGCATGGAGGCGTTCCAGGCATCCCAGATAAAGAAGCCGATGCCAACACCACCGATCAGCATCTCGGCGGCCACGATCGCCAGCCAGGCGAGACCGATCCCGATGCGCAAACCGGAAAAGACATACGGCGCGGCGGCCGGGAGCATGATCTTGGTGAAGTACTCGAAGCCGTTCAGGCGCAGCACGCGGGCCACGTTCACGTAGTCCTGCGAGATATTCCGGATACCGACGGAGGTGTTGATGATGATCGGCCAGATCGCGGTGATGAAGATCACGAAGATCGCCGACGGATTGCTGGCCTGGAACGCGGCCAGCGAGATCGGCAGCCAGGCCAGAGGCGGCACGGTACGCAGGACCTGGAACAGCGGGTCGAGTCCGCGCATCGCCCAGGTGGACTGGCCCACCAGCACGCCCAGGCCGATACCGGCGACTACCGCCAGCGCATAGCCGTAGGCCACGCGCTCCAGGCTGGCCAGCAACTGCCAGGCCATGCCGACGTCGTTACCGCCGTAGTCATAGAAGGGATTGACGATCAGTTCCCAGGTGTCGGTAATCACCTGGCTCGGGGCGGGCAACACGGCTCCCGGGGAGGACGCCATCATCTCCCAGATAAGCAAAAAAAGCGCCGTGACGACCACCGGCGGCACCACGACCGCGGCAGTATTGCGCAGGCGCCGGGCCCAGGCCCCGGGATCTGCCCCGGGGCGCGGCTGGGGCCTGGCCGCAATGGTGGTGGCCTTCCGGGCCACGGGCCGGGTGGGCGACGCGTCGGCCGCCGGGCGTTCGCGCCCGGAGCCAAAGGTCAGGGTGCGGTCGAGAATGGCACTCATCGCGAAATCCTCTTGAATCGTTTGTTCGGGGGTCAGTCGGGCAACGCGTCAGGACGCGAGCGCCTTGATGTCCAGGCTGTCGAGATAGGCCTGCGGGTTCTCCGGGTCGAAGACCTTGCCGTCGAAGAACGTTTCCTTGCCGCGCGAGGTGGACTCGGGGATGTCGGCGCCGTCGATGCCGAGCGCCTCGGCGGCCTCGCGCCAGATGTCCTCGCGGTTCACCTCGTCCACCAGCGCCGGCATGTCCAGGTCCGGCGGCAGATAGCCCCAGCGGATGTCCTCGGTGAGGAACCACAAGTCGTGGCTCTTGAACGGGTAGGAGGCCTGGTCCTTCCAGTAGCGCATCTGGTCGGGGTGATCCTCGACCACGCGTCCGGTGCCGTAGTCGAAGTTCCCCTGCATGCGGTCGATGATGTCGCCGTACGGGGCGTGGATGTAGCGCCGGCGCGAGCAGATCTCGGCGACCTCCTCCTTGTTCACCGGGTCCTCGCAGTACATCTGCGCCTCCATCACCGCCATGGTCAGGGCGCGCGCCGCGTTCGGATGAGCCTCCACCCAGTCGGCACGCATGCCCAGCGCCTTCTCCGGGTGGTTGTGCCACAGTTCGCCGGTGGTGTTGGCGGTGTAGCCGATGCCCTGATTGATCAGCTGCATGTTCCACGGCTCGCAGACACAAAAGGTGTCCATGGACCCGACGCGCATGTTGGCAACCATCTGCGCCGGCGGGACCACGATGGTGGCGATGTCGCGGTCCGGATCGATCCCGCCGGCGGCCATCCAGTAGCGGATCCACAGATCATGGGTCCCGCCCGGGAAGGTCATCGCCGCACGAATGTCGTCACCGCCGGCGGCCTTCTCGGCCAGGGCGCCCTTGAACTCCGTGGTGTCGGTGCCGACCTTCAGGTCCGCGTACTCGTCCCCGACCGAGATGCACTGCCCGGCCAGGTTCAGTCGCGCGAGGATCGTCATCGGCGTGCCCCGGCGATGGATCAGGTAGGGCATTGGCGTGAGGATGTGCGAGCCATCGATTCCGCCGCGTTGCGACCCCAGATCCAGGTTGTCGCGCACCGTGCCCCAGGAGGACTGCTTCAGCACCTGCACATCGGGCATGCCGTGAGCGGCGAAAAAGCCCTTCTCCAACGCAATGAACAGCGGTGCGGCATCCGTCAGAGCGATGAAGCCGAGCTTCGCCTCGGTGGTCTCCGGCTTGCCATTGCCGGCCTTCGCATAGCCCCAGGGC
The DNA here is from genome assembly GCF_000381225.1 of Thioalkalivibrio sp. ALMg3. Classification (NCBI taxonomy): domain Bacteria; kingdom Pseudomonadati; phylum Pseudomonadota; class Gammaproteobacteria; order Chromatiales; family Ectothiorhodospiraceae; genus Thioalkalivibrio; species Thioalkalivibrio sp. ALMg3. The sequence continues at coordinate 342,690 of NZ_KB906221.1, forward strand.
GCCGCGCCCGAAAGGCCCATTGCCGTGGCGCCGATTCCGGCGGCCATGCCGCCCAGGAAACGCCGGCGCGACAGGCCGGAGGTGTTCTTCGTGTCGTTCGTTTGATCGGTCATTACGGGTTCACTCCCCTTGTCAGCAAACACATCCCAAAAACGAAAAAAGGCGTCGCATCAGCCCGGCCGCTTGTGCAGCCGGGTGATGGACGCCTTTGTCCAGTCTCACGGGAGCCCCGGTCATCGGGTCTCCCTGTTGTCAGGCGACGAACCGCCGTTGGCTCGTCTTGCCCATCCTCCTGCAGGAGGTGTGCCAATTAGCCGTTGCTAGGCGACCCTGCGGGAAACAATCGCCACGTGGCGCGGAAAAATCGGATGGTTTCGAACACCGGGTCGAACGCTTGCGGGAAGCCCGAAGTCCGGAAGACAATCCCTGAGGCACCAGCCTGGGGCGCACTTGCGGTGCAGTTGACCTGCAATAGTGCGCTGCCAGAGGGCGACCTAACCCGCCGTAGGAGCCGCCTTGGCGGCGAAGCCCCTGCCCGCGCCGGACTTTGGCAGGGGCTTCGCCGCCAAGGCGGCTTGTATGTTTAACCCCGGCAGGCCTAGAAAGGGTCTGTCGGGGTGGAGGGACGAGGCCGGCATCTGGCCTGTGGCACAGACGGTAGGAGAATTCGTCCCACCCCTCACCTTAAACGCCGATAAGGAATCGATCGGCACGGGACCGACGATAGATGGCAAGCCAGCGTTCGGTGAGGCCCCGACAGACAACTCCAAGCTAGCTCGGGAGGTGTGATGATGGCA
>NZ_KB906222.1:0-15000 GCF_000381225.1 Thioalkalivibrio sp. ALMg3
AACAGCTTTCCCGACGTTGTTGCCAGTGGATGATGGCTAGGTCTTCGGACATCTTCGGCACGCTCGGCCTTTGGCCGTTGCGTGCCGCGCCCGCGCGGCGGGCGCCGGGGGCTTTCGAGCGGCGATGCCTATGGTTAGGCGGAAGCGTCGGGATGCGGTCGGTTTTGACCTTCGCCTCCCGTACGGAGCCCCTTGCGGAAGGGTTCTCGGGCCGGGAGAAGGCGCTGGATGTCTGAGCGGAGCCGCAGGCGCAGCGAGTTCAGCGCCGCCGGCCCGAGGGCCCTGGAGCAAGGTTCCCGGGCGGAATCCGGGTGTCCTTCTTTGGGTCCTTTCTTGGACAAGCAAGAAAGGACCTCGCGGTGCGCTCGCGAGAGAGCGCGTGGCAGGCGGCCAGACGAAAGCACCGTAAACACCAGATGACGAACCCGGCCTAGCCACAACAGGGCAGGCGGCTGGGCGAAGGCATGTAAACACCGGATTTCGGGCCACGGTCAGCCTGTTCGCCGGCAACACGGAGGCACAAAAAAGGCGCCCGGAGGCGCCTTTGCGATGCGCGGGAGCGCGCGGCGTTAGTTGATGGCGTCGAGATCGGCGGCCAGCGACTCGCGGGTGCCTTCGGCGACCGCGTCCAGCCGGTGGTTGTAGTTCTCGTGCTCCACACCCATGGCAATGGCCGCACCCGACTTCGCCGCCGCGACCATCTCCGGTGTCAACTCGAAGCGCAGGAAGTGCACCGACGAGGTCTTGTCGTCCGTCTCGCGCTCGAGGTCCTCGTTCGCGATCGGGTAGACCTTGTCATGCCCTTCGACCTGCACATAAGTCTTGCGCTCGATCCCGATCAGCTTGGACAGCTGCACCTTGCGCTCGTCCACGTCCGGATACTCGACCATCATGGTCGCCTTCCAGTTGGAGCCGTCCGGGATCAAGGGGTTGTAGGAATCCAGCTCTTCCTGGATGCCCTCGGCGTCGAAGATCTTCTCGACCCGCAGCATCTCCTGGATCTGGTACTGCATCGTCTTGCGATCCTCGAAGTGCAGGCTCACGGCCGGGCCCACCTGCACGACGCGATTGCGTTTGTGCTGCATCACCTCGGCGCGGAACTGGGGCCGCATCTCGTGGTATTTCTCCAGCGAATACAGGTCTTCACGACTCAGCTTGTCCACACTTGCCTCCATCTTCATCTCGATACCTCCTTCGCGCCGGACGGGTCCGTCAGGATCAGCACATCTCAGTGATCGTGATGCCCCGTCTTCGTGTAGTCCTTGTCGGACCAGAGGTTGTCTTTCAGTTCGTGATCGAACACCGGGTTATGCCGACGGATCCATTCCAGCACCATCGCGGCGTGCTCGATCTCCTCGTCGCGGTTGTGCGCAAGGATCGCCTTGAGCTCTTCGTCCTTGCAGCCGTCGATGCGCTGCTGGTACCAGTCCACCGCCTCGAGTTCTTCCATCAACGAGACGATCGCGCGATGCATCTCGCGCGACTCGTCGCTCAGTTCCTCGACCGGTTCGTGGTAGCTGTCACTCGCCATGGGCTCTCTCCGTTCGCGGGCGTTCGTTCACGCCCTTGCTGGTCCTGATATGCCGCCCGGCAGCCTTACAGGCCATACGCCTGGCGCAGAAGGGTTAGCGGATGCTCGGGCGCCTTGTCCTCGCCCTTGCCCTGCAGCCCGTTCTCGATCATGTGGCCGGCCATCGGGCAATCGCTCGAGTAGTGGTCGGACTCGGCCTTCTGCACGCGGCTGACCACCGGACGGCAGATCTTGGATGCCGTCTCGTAGAATTCGCTTTTCACCCCGTAGGTGCCGTCGTGTCCGGAGCAGCGCTCGATCACGTCGATCTCGGTCTCCGGCACCAGTTTGAGCAGATCACGGGTCTTCAGACCCATGTTCTGCACCCGCAGGTGGCAGGCGGCGTGGTAGGCGATCTTGCCAAGCTTCTCGGGGAAATCGGTATTCAGCTTGCCGTCCTTGTGCCGCTCCATCAGGTACTCGAACGGGTCGAAGATGCGGTCGCGTACCGCGATCACATCGGCGTCGTCCGGGAACATCAGCGGCAGTTCCTGCTTGAACATCAGCACGCAGGACGGCACCGGGGCCACGATGTCATAGCCCTGGTCGATCATGCGCTTCATTGCCGGGATGTTGGCGTCCTTGGAGGCCTCTACCGACTTCAGGTCGCCCAGCTCCAGCTTGGGCATGCCACAGCACTGTTCCTTCTCGACCAGGGTAACCTCGATACCGTTGTGCTCGAAGACCTTGACCAGGTCCTCGACCAGATGCGGCTCGTTGTAGTTGCCGTAGCAGGTCGCGTAGAGGGCGACCTTGCCCTGGGTGGCACCGGCCGGCTCGGGGTTGCTGACACCCTTCGCGGTCTTGGCAACACGCGAGCGGCCCTTGCTGGAGTGGTACTCGGGGACCGGGGCGTCCGGGTGCACGCCCATGGTCTTGTCCAGCATCTTGCGCACCGCGCCATTCTTGTTCGCGGCATTGACCGCGCCGGCCACCACCGGGATGCCCGCCAGCTTGCCGACCATGTCCGTGCTGGACATCAGCTTGTGCGAGGTCTTGGCGCCCTCGTTCTGGAAACGGAAGGCCTTGGCCCGAAGCATCAGGTGCGGGAAGTCCACATTCCATTCGTGCGGCGGCACATAGGGGCACTTTGTCAGGTAGCACAGATCACACAGGTAGCAGTGATCGACGACCTGCCAGTAATCCTTCTTGTCGACCCCGTCGACCTCCAGGGTCTCGGATTCGTCGACCAGGTCGAACAGGGTGGGGAAGGAATTGCACAGGCTTACGCAACGACGGCAGCCGTGACAGATATCAAAGACCCGTTCCAGTTCGCTGAACAGCGATTCCTCGTTGTAGAACTCCGGGTTCTTCCAGTCCAGCGGATGACGGGTCGGGGCTTCGAGACTTCCTTCACGTTGGTGCGTCGGCGCAGACATGCATCCCTCCGGTGTCCGTATCAGTACGATGCTTCGAGGGAAACACGGAACAGCATGCGAGGTGAACTGCATTCAGCCACGCCACAGGCTGTTCCGTATCTCCCGGAAAACGGGGCCGGCGGACCGGCCCCGTGTACTTCCAGCACTGCGAGACGATCAGTCGTCCAGCTGGTCCAGCGCCTTCTGGAAGCGGTTGGCGTGGGAACGCTCCGCCTTGGCGAGGGTTTCGAACCAGTCGGCGACTTCGTCGAAGCCTTCGTCGCGGGCGGTCTTGGCCATGCCCGGGTACATGTCGGTGTACTCGTGGGTCTCACCGGCGACGGCGGTCTTCAGGTTGGCGGAGGTGGGGCCGAACTCCAGGCCGGTGGCCGGATCGCCGCAGCTCTCGAGGTACTCGAGGTGACCGTGGGCGTGGCCGGTTTCACCTTCCGCGGTGGAACGGAACACGGTGGCGACGTCGTTGTAGCCTTCCACGTCGGCCTTGGAAGCGAAGTACAGGTAACGGCGGTTGGCCATCGATTCGCCGGCAAAGGCCTCTTTCAGGGCTTCTTCGGTCTTGCTGCCTTTCAGGTCCATGGTGCTCTCCTTCTCTCTGGATAAGTTCTACACAACCACAGGAATGCCTGTGCAGACGGGCGTTTAGACTCGGTCTAAACCGTACGAAAACTCTAGTCGGCACCCGGTTCAGTGTCAACCGGAATCCCCCCGGATTATGGGGGCGGTGGCGCCATAAACAAGGGCTGCCGTGTGCCACGCCTTTCCTCGCCGCAGCGGATCGGATACTTTCTCACCTTTTCGACCCGGTAATCCATCATGACCGACTCGCCCAGCGCCGACAGCCCGGCGGAATTCGAAGCCAGCCTGGAGGCCCTGGAGGCCCTGGTCGCCCGGATGGAGTCCGGCGAGCTCGGCCTGGAGCAGTCGCTGGGCGAATTCCAGCGTGGCATGGAACTGGTCAACCGCTGCCAGCTGGCGCTCGACGATGCCCAGCGCCGGATCGAGGCACTGGCCCAGGAAGCACCTTCCAGCACCACTGCCCAGAATGACCACCACGCAAGCACCCATGTTCCCCGGACACCGGAGCCGCACGACACGACGGACCCCGATGTCCCGTTCTAGCGAGCCGCCATTGACCGCCACCGACCCCGAGCAGGCCCTGAACGAATACCAGCATCGCATCGAGGCCGTCCTCGACCGCCACCTGGGCACGGGCGGCGCCCCCGACGCCCGCCTGATCGAGGCGATGCGCTACGCCACGCTGTCCGGCGGCAAGCGCCTGCGCCCGGTCCTGGTCTACGCGGCCGGGCGCACGACCGGCGCCCCGGAACCGGCGCTGGATGCGATGGCCGCAGCGGTGGAGATGATCCACGTCTATTCGCTGATCCACGATGACCTTCCGGCGATGGACGATGACGACCTGCGTCGCGGCCGCCCGACCTGCCACAAGGCCTTCGACGAGGCGACCGCCATCCTCGCCGGGGATGCCTTGCAGGCCCTGGCCTTCGACATCCTGACCGATGGCGTCGCGGAATTGCCCGCGCCGACCGGGCTGAACGCGGTGCGCGAGCTCGCGCGCGCCGCCGGCCTGCACGGCATGGCCGGTGGCCAGGCGATCGACCTCGGGGCCTGCGGCCAGCCCATCGACCTGCCGGAGCTGGAGCGCATGCACCGGCTGAAGACCGGCGCCCTGATCCGCGCCTCGGTGCGGCTGGGGGCGCTGGCCGGCACGCCCGACCCCGACGCCCTGGAACGCCTGACACGCTACGCCGAATGCATCGGCCTGGCCTTCCAGATCCGTGACGACGTCCTCGACGTGGAAGGCGACCCCGAGATCCTGGGCAAGGCCTGTGGCGCCGATGCCCGCCTGCACAAGCCCACCTTCCCCTCGCTGCAGGGCCTGGAGGCCTCGCGCGAGCGGGCGGTGGCGCTGGTCGACGAGGCACTGACCGAGCTGCAACCCTTCGGTCAGGAGGCGGACTTGCTTCGCTTCCTGGCGCGGTACATCGTCGATCGCATGAATTGAACCGGCCCGCCTAGATGACCCCCACACCCCTGCTGGATGCAATCGAATGGCCCGCCGACCTGCGGGAACGCCCGGCCTCGGACCTCACCGGGGTGGCCGACGAACTGCGTCAATTCCTGATCGAGAGCGTCTCGCGCACCGGCGGCCATCTCGCTGCCAACCTCGGCACGGTGGAACTCGCGATCGCGCTGCACTACGCGTTCAACACCCCCGACGACCGCATCGTCTGGGACGTCGGCCATCAGGCCTACGCCCACAAGATCCTGACCGGACGCCGGGCCGACATGGCCCATCTGCGCCAGTACGGGGGCCTGGCCGGCTTCCCCAAACGCGCGGAGAGCGAATACGACGCCTTCGGGGCGGGGCACTCCAGCACCTCCATCAGCGCTGCCGCCGGCATGGCCCTGGCGGCGAAGCACGCCGGGCTGGACCGGCGCCACGTGGCCGTAATCGGCGACGGCGCGATGACCGCGGGCATGGCCTTCGAGGCGCTGAACCACATCGGCGATCTCGACTGCAACCTGCTGGTGATCCTGAACGACAACGATATGTCGATCTCGCCCAACGTCGGCGCACTCAATCAGTACTTCACCCGACTGCTGTCCGGCCCGCTATACAGCTCGATGCGCGAGGGCTCCAAGCGCATGCTGGAGTTCGTCCCGCCGATGAAGGCCTTCGCCCAGCGCGCCGAGGAACACATGAAGGGCATGTTCGTGCCCGGCACGCTGTTCGAGGAACTGGGCTTTCGCTACTTCGGCCCGGTGGACGGCCACGACGTGAACGGGCTGGTCTCGATCCTGAAGAACCTGCGCGGCACCCACGGGCCGCAGCTGCTGCACGTGGTTACCCGCAAGGGCCAGGGCTATGCACCGGCGGAGGAAGACCCCTGCCGCTACCATGGCGTGTCCAAGTTCGAGCCGGAAAACGGCCTCGCCCCGTCCGCCCCGAAGCCCCCAACCTACACCGACATCTTCAGCCAGTGGCTGTGCGACCAGGCCACGGCCGACAATCGCCTGCTGGGTATCACGCCGGCCATGCGCGAGGGTTCCGGACTGGTCGCGTTCTCCGAACAATTTCCACAGCGCTATTTCGACGTCGGGATCGCCGAGCAGCATGCCGTCACCCTGGCCGCGGGCATGGCCTGCGAGGGCCAGAAGCCCGTGGTTGCGATCTACTCGACCTTCCTGCAGCGCGCCATGGATCAGGTGATCCACGACGTCGCACTCCAGAATCTGCCGGTGCTGTTCGCCGTGGATCGTGCCGGAATCGTCGGCGCCGATGGCCCGACCCATGCCGGCACCTTCGACACGGCCCTGCTGCGCACGGTCCCCAACCTGCTGCTGATGGCACCCGCCAACGAGCGCGAGTGTCGCCAGATGCTGTCCACCGGCTTCGCCCACGACGGCCCGGCGGCGGTGCGCTATCCGCGCGGTAGCGGGCCCGGCGAACTGCCGGAGGGCGGCAGCGAGGATCTGGAAACATTGCCGGTCGGGCGCGCCGAGGTCGTGCGCGAGGGCCGGGGTCTGGCCATCCTCAGCTTCGGCGCGCTGCTGGAGACCGCCCTGGCGGCCGGCGAGGCGCTGGATGCCACCGTGGTCAACATGCGCTTCATCAAGCCCCTGGATACGGATCTGCTGGCGCAACTGGCCGCCAGCCACCAGGGCTTCGTGACGCTCGAGGATCATGCGCGCGCCGGTGGTGCCGGCAGCGCAGTACTGGAGTGGCTCTCGGCCGAAGGGCTGACCCGGCCCTGCCAGGTACTGGGCATCCCGGATGCCTTCACCGAGCATGGCTCGCGCGAGCAGATCCTCGCCGATTGCGGCCTCGACACGGCCGGCGTACTGGCCGCGATTCGCCACGCCTTCGGGCTGGAGAATTGCGCGGACGACGGCAGCCGGATAGGCTTCGCGGGCTAATCAAAACCCGGCCGCCATGGCCGCTCGCCCGGAAAACGATCATGAGTGCCCGTTACACCCTTCGCGTCCTGACCGACTTTGCCTCCGCGCATACCCTGCGCGACTACCCGGGGCAGTGCGCGAACATGCACGGGCACAACTGGAAGGTGGAGGCCGAGGTCCAGGCCGAGACCCTGGACGATTCCGGCATGGCGGTGGACTTCAAGGTGGTCAAGACCGCCGCGCGCGAGATCGCGGGGCAGCTGGATCACCGCTACCTGAACGACGTCCCGCCGTTCGACACGGTCAACCCCACGGCCGAGAACATTGCCCAGTGGTTCTACCGGGAAATGGCCGGACGCCTGAACCGCCCGGGCCTGCGCATGCACGCGCTGACCCTGTGGGAGACCGACCGCGCCTGCGTGCGCTACAGCGAAGACGGCTGACGCCCCACTCGCTCCAGCAACCCCCGCGCCCCGCCACACGCACCGTCATTGCGAGGAGCCGAAGGCGACGCGGCAACCTCCATCCGGAACCACCAGATCCCGGCTCGTTGCCAGCTTCAGGAGGTCGCCACGTCGCTTCGCTCCTCGCGATGACGCTGCGCGCGATAACCAAAGTCCGGCCGCTGTGGGACCTCGCAATGACGGTGCCAGGCGCCCGCTCCGCTATTAGACCTGCGCGTGCCTTACCCGCCGACTACAAGTGATTCGAGGCGTAGTCCGCCAGCCGTGAGCGCTCCCCGCGTGTCAGCGTGATGTGGCCGCTGTGGGTCCAGTTGCGGAACCGGTCCACCACATAGGTCAGTCCGCTGGAAGTCTCGGTCAGGTACGGGGTGTCGATCTGCGCGATATTCCCCAGCGCGACCACCTTGGTCCCCGGTCCGGCACGAGTGATCAGGGTCTTCATCTGCTTGGAGGTCAGGTTCTGCGCCTCGTCAAGGATGATGTAGCGGTTGAGGAAGGTACGCCCGCGCATGAAGTTCAGCGAGCGGATCTTGATGCGGCTGGTCAGCACGTCGTTGGTGGCCATGCGCCCCCAGTCCCCGGCGCCCTCGGACTTGGCCAGCACCTCGAGGTTGTCCATCAGCGCTCCCATCCACGGGGTCATCTTTTCCTCTTCGGTCCCGGGCAGGAAGCCGATATCCTCGCCCACCGGGACCGTGACCCGGGTCATGATGATCTCCTTGTAGGTGTTGTCCTCCAGCGTCTGCGCGAGCCCGGCGGCCAGGGTCAGCAGGGTCTTGCCGGTGCCGGCGGCCCCCAGCAGGGAGACGAAGTCCACCTCCGGGTCCATCAGCAGGTTCAGGGCGTAGTTCTGCTCGCGATTGCGGGCGTTGATGCCCCAGACGCTGTGGCGCGGGGTCATGTAGTCGTCGACCAGCTCGATTACCGCGGATTCGTTCGGCTGGTCGATCTCCAGCACGATCGCGGACAGCGGGTTCTCGCCCTCGCGGTAGACGAACTGGTTGGGCTGCCACTCGGCCACCAGCGGGCCGGTCACGCGATAGTAGGTGCGGCCGGACTCCTGCCAGGAGTCCATCTTGGCACCGTGGGTCTCCCAGAAGTCCGCTGGCAGTTCGGTCATGCCGGAGAACAGCAGGCTGACGTCGTCCAGCACCTGATCGTTGTAGTAGTCCTCCGCGTGCAGGCCGATCACCGTGGCCTTGATGCGCAGGTTGATGTCCTTGGATACCAGCGTCACCGGGGTGTCGGGATACTCGGTCTTCAGCGCCTGGGCAGTGGCGAGGATGTCATTGTCGGCCGAGGTGCCCGGCAGCGAGGCCGGCAGGCTGGAGGACAGGTTGCGGGTCTGAAAGAACAGGCGCCCGGTGGGCGCGAACGTAGACTCGCTGAGCGAATCCGCCTGCAGCGGCAACCCGGCGGCGATCTGCTCGTGCTGGGCGCCGGTGGTGAGCTCGTCAATGAAGCGCGAGACCTGGCGTACGTTGCGCGCGACTTCGGAAACCCCCTTCTTGCCACGGTCGAGCTCCTCGAGCACGACCATGGGCAGGAAGATGTCGTGTTCCTTGAAGCGGAACAGCGCCGTGGGGTCGTGCATCAGGACATTGGTGTCCAGGACGAGCAGGCGTTTCGGATCCTGGGCGGTCGCGTTCATGACACCTCCGGGGCGAAGTGGGGGAAGAGGGGCTCAGCTCCCTGCGAGTTCGCGCACCGCGGCGAGAACCTCGTCCACATGGCCCGGCACCTTCACCTTGCGCCACTCCTTGCGCAACACGCCATCGGCATCGATCACGAACGTGGAGCGCTCGATACCACGCACCTGCTTGCCGTACATGTTCTTCATCTTGATGACATCGAAGGCGTCGCACAGGGTCTCGTCGCCATCGCTCAACAGATCGAAGGGCAACTCCTGCTTGGCGCGGAAGTTCTCGTGGCTCTTCACGCTGTCGCGCGAGACACCGAGGATCACTGCACCGACGGCGTCAAAGGCGGCCTGGTTGGCAGCAAAGTCGCGGCTCTCGTTGGTGCAGCCGGGCGTACTGTCCTTGGGGTAAAAATACAGGACCACGATGCGGCCCTTGAAGTCGGCCGGCCCCAGGGTCTGGTCGCCGGTCGCCGGCACACGCAGGTCCTCGGGTACCCGCTGGTCGATTGCGATGCTCATCAGGCGTTGCTCCTTGAGTAGAGGGTCTCAAAGCGTAAGACCACCGCGGACGCCACGCGAGCCCGGCCGGTTCAGGCCTTGATCGGGTCCAGCACGCCGTCCACGTTCAGTTCGTCACAGAAATCCATGAACTCGCCGCGCAGGCTGGCCAGGTGCTGCCCTGCGGGGATATCCACGACCATGTTGGCCGCAAACATGCGGGCCCCGGTCTGCTGGGCGATGTATACCCGGGTCTGGACGTCGCGCAGGTTTACCCCACGGCTGGTAAAGAAATCGGCCAGGGCATTCAGCAGGCCCGGGGTGTCCAGGGCTACCGCGTCCACGGCATAGGGCATCGCCGCCTCGGGGCGCTCCTCCAGCGGGCCGCGACGGGCCACCACGACCAGCCCCATCTCCGCCTCCAGGCGCTGCAGACGGGACTCCAGGGTACCCAGGGTCTTCCAGTTGCCACTGGCGCTAAGCGCCATGCAGCAGTAGCCACCCACGACCGTGATGCGACTGGATTCGAGATTGCAGCCGGTATCAGCGATCACGCGGGTCACGCTGGACACCAGACCGGGCTGATCGGGCCCGATCAGGTTGAGGATCAGGTGGGTGTGGGTGCCCGCGCCAACCACCTCAGCCATGCGACACCCGCCGGCTGCGCGCGAGGCAAGGGGCGGGCAAGCACCCGGGGGTTCTCTGCGTGAAAGCGGCGACAGGCATGATGGCTCGCAACATACCACCTTGCCCCGGCGGCGCCAACGCAGCCGGGCGACTTGATCCGCGTGTCTCCCCGCCAGGGGAGGCGACCGGGTGCACGAAAGACGAGGTGCGGCGAACACCCGGCCGAAGGAATCTTGAATGCCCTGTCACCCGCCCGTTAGACTGCACCATTACCGTTGTTGGAGGAGTCGATGTTTCAAGGCAGCATGGTCGCACTGGCGACCCCGATGCACGCGGACGGCAGCCTGGACTGGCCGGCCCAGGATCGGCTCCTGGAATTCCACATCGAGGCCGGCACCGATGCCATTGTTGCCGTCGGCACCACCGGCGAATCCGCGACCCTCGATTTCGACGAGCACTGCGAGGCCATCGCCCACACGGTGAAGACCGTCGCGGGGCGCCTGCCGGTGATCGCGGGTACCGGGGCGAACTCCACGCGCGAGGCCATCGCCCTGACCCGCTGCGCCAAGGAAGGCGGCGCGGATGCCTGCCTGCTGGTCTCCCCCTACTACAACAAGCCGACCCAGGAAGGCCTTTACCTGCACCACAAGGCCATTGCGGAAGCGGTGGACATCCCGCAGATCCTGTACAACGTGCCTGGCCGCACCGCAGTGGATCTGTTGCCGGAGACGGTGGAGCGTCTGGCCGACATCCCGAACATCATCGGGATCAAGGAAGCCTCGGCCAGTAACGAACGCACCGCCGAGCTGGTCGCCCGTGTCGGCAACCGCTTGGACCTCTACAGTGGGGATGACGGCAACGGGCTGGCCTTTCTGCTCGCGGGCGGCCACGGGGTTATCTCTGTCACCGCCAACGTCGCACCGCAACTGATGGCCGCCATGTGCCGCGCCGTGCGCGAAGGCCGCCCCGACGAGGCGCGCGAGATCAATCGCCAGTTGGACGGGCTGCATTCAGCCCTGTTCCTCGAAGCCAACCCGATTCCGGTCAAATGGGCGCTGCAACGCATGGGCCTCATGGAGGAAGGCATCCGCCTGCCTCTGACTCCGTTGTCCGAACCCTTCCATGCGCCGGTCCTGGACGCGATGCGCCAGGCCGGCATAGAGGTCTGATCCCCGACATGAAACAGTCTGCCAAGCTCCACCGTCACGCGACCCGCACCGCCCTGGCCCTGGCTACGGGCCTGGCCATCGCCGGGTGCTCGACCTCCGGCGACCGCCAGTCCGGCCCCGAGTACGAAATGAGTCGGCAGATGGACAACCTCGAGGTCCCACCGGACCTGATCGCGCCCGACAGCGAACGCGCCTACCGTATTCCGGACGCCCCGGGCGAACGGATCAGCGCCCGCGAGATGCAGCAAGACTCCGCGGCCCGCCAGCAGCAGCGCCAGCCCACCGGGGCAACCGCGCCGGTCCGCAGCGATGCCCGGGTCCTTCCGGAATCGACCGAGATCCAGCTGATGCGCGAAGGCAGCGTCCGCTGGCTGAGTGTCGAGGTGGCCCCGGAGGATCTCTGGGATCGCCTGACCGCATTCTGGGACAGTCAGAACCTGCGCCTGGAGCGCAACGAACCCCAGGTCGGCGTCATGGAGACCGAATGGGCCGAAGACCGCGCCGGGATTCCGCTGCGGGGCACACAGAACATCTTCGCCCGTGCGCTGGGTAACGTGTACGACGCCAACACGCGCGACCAATACCGCCTGCGCGTCGAACGCGACAATGGCCGCTCAGCCATCTACATCTCGCACCGAAGGGCCACCGAAGAACCCGAGGGCGAGACCTGGCGCTGGGCAATGCGCCCGTCCGATCCCGAACTCGAGGCCGAAATGCTTAATCGCCTGCGTGTCTACCTCGCCACGGGCGAGACCCCCGAGGGCGGCACCCGGGTAGCCGAGACCATTGGCGACCGTCCGACCGAGCTGCACCAGGCGGAACACGAAGGCCACCCGGTACTGGTGACGGGCAGCGACTTCAACCGCATGTGGTCGCAGATGGGCACCTACCTGGACCGCGCCGGCCTCCTGGTGGACGAGCAAGACCGCAATACGGGGACCTTCGAGGTGACCTATCGCCCCGACATGGTCGGCGAGAGCGAACGCGGCGGCTTCTTCAGTCGGATCTTCGGGCGCGGCGGTGATCGTCGCGAGAACGAGCGTTATCAGATTCGCCTGACCGACATCGGCGACGGCGATCTGCGAATCGAGGCGCGCGACATCGATGGCGAGCCCCTTGGCCGCCGTGACGCCGAGTTCGTACTGGAGCAGATCGAGCAGCAGATCCTTCGCTAGAACGCGGCGAGCCCAGCCACCATGATCCGCTTCTGCTCCCTGGGCAGCGGGAGTTCCGGCAACGCCCTGGTGGTCGAGATCGGTGCCACCCGCCTGCTGGTGGATTGCGGATTCTCGATGCAGGAGCTGGAACGCCGCCTGTCCCGGGTCGACCTGACCCCACAGGACCTGACGGCCGTCCTGGTGACCCATGAGCACGCCGACCACATCGGCGCCACCGCGCCGCTATCCCGGCGTTACGGCCTCACCGTATTTACCAGCCCCGGCACCCGATTGGCCGCCCGCGACACCGGTTTTGCTCACATCCAGGAGATCCAGGCGGATGCACCGCTGGAGATCGACGACGCCTGGGTGCAACCGTACACGGTGCCGCACGACTCCCGCGAACCCATCCAATTCGCGTTTTCCGACGGCGATCACCGGCTGGTCCTGATGACGGATGCCGGCCACATCTCCCCGCACATGGTCGACGTGGCCAATGCAGCCGAAGCCCTCCTACTGGAGTGCAACCACGACCCTGCCATGCTCGCCGCCGGGCGGTACCCGGCGTCGCTCAAGCGACGTATTGCGGGCGGGTACGGCCACCTACCGAATCACGCGGCCACCGACCTTCTCCATCGCATCGATCGATCCAGGCTACGCCATGTGATCGGTATGCACTTGTCGAGTGACAACAACCACGAGACGCTTGCACGCCAGGCGCTCGCCGAGGGCCTTGGCTCCTCACCATCCGATCCCGAGATCGCAACCCAGGACTACGGCTTCACGTGGCGAACCACGGCTCAAGCCTGACTCCAACTACCGGTCCAACGCCGTGCCCCCGGTCACGTCAGCCCGGCCGCGGCCGCATGTCGAAGGGCTGCGCCAATCACCCCACATGGCGCAGCCCCCTCCGGCCACCTGACGCTGCGGTCGGAAACCAAGGCCGGCTCTCCAACGTGGTCCCAAGCCCAGTGTGATCAGCGGCGCGACTCCCGAAGGAAATACAGGCCCCCGATCACGAAGGCCACGCCAATGACTGTTGCCACCGGCCCGCCAAACCCGGAACCCTCCCGCGGCGCAATGGGCGTGAAAGCCAACTGTCCGCCGAAAATCGCATAGAGTCCAATTCCGAGCAGGACCAGCCCTACCAGGACCAACCCTCCGTCCGTCCGCTTCTGTCTCATCCCAGCCTCCGTCTCGGCACCTGCGTCCCTTTCAAACCGGCCAAGGGCCGCAGCAGCAGACTTCACCGTCCGCACACGGTGCCTGACTAACACGCATAAAAAAAGCCCGGCCCCCAAAAAGGGGACCGGGCTTCGGATTAATGCCTGGCGGTGACCTACTCTCACATGGGGAGACCCCACACTACCATCGGCGCAGAGCAGTTTCACTTCCGAGTTCGGGATGGGATCGGGTGGTTCCTACTCGCTATTGCCGCCAGACAAACTGGCTAGACCACGCGGACTGTTCCACGTCATCTAAATTCGGAATGCATTCTAGACTTGTGTACGTAGCGATGTGTCAAACGAGACCACCAACACTTTGGGTGTTATATGGTCAAGCCTCACGGGCAATTAGTACTGGTTAGCTACACGCGTTACCGCGCTTCAACACCCAGCCTATCAACGTTGTAGTCTTCAACGGCCCTACAGGGACCTCGAGGGTCCAGGGAGATATCATCTTCAGGTGGGTTTCCCGCTTAGATGCTTTCAGCGGTTATCCCTTCCGCACTTAGCTACCCGGCAATGCCACTGGCGTGACAACCGGAACACCAGAGGTGCGTCCATCCCGGTCCTCTCGTACTAAGGACAGATCCTGTCAAATCTCCGACGCCCACGGCAGATAGGGACCGAACTGTCTCACGACGTTCTAAACCCAGCTCGCGTACCACTTTAAATGGCGAACAGCCATACCCTTGGGACCTGCTTCAGCCCCAGGATGTGATGAGCCGACATCGAGGTGCCAAACACTGCCGTCGATATGGACTCTTGGGCAGTATCAGCCTGTTATCCCCGGAGTACCTTTTATCCGTTGAGCGATGGCCCTTCCATACAGAACCACCGGATCACTAAGACCTGCTTTCGCACCTGCTCGACGTGTCTGTCTCGCAGTTAAGCACCCTTATGCCTTTGCACTCGTCGCGCGATTTCCGACCGCGCTGAGGGTACCTTCGCACTCCTCCGTTACTCTTTGGGAGGAGACCGCCCCAGTCAAACTACCCACCACACACGGTCCCCGACCTGGATAACAGGCCTGGGTTAGAACTCCAAAATTGCCAGGGTGGTATTTCAAGGATGGCTCCGCCGAGACTGGCGTCCCGGTTTCAAAGCCTCCCACCTATCCTACACAAACAAGTTCAAAGTTCAGTGTGAAGCTGTAGTAAAGGTTCACGGGGTCTTTCCGTCTAGCCGCGGGTACACAGCATCTTCACTGCGATTTCAATTTCACTGAGTCTCGGGTGGAGACAGCGCCGCCATCGTTACGCCATTCGTGCAGGTCGGAACTTACCCGACAAGGAATTTCGCTACCTTAGGACCGTTATAGTTACGGCCGCCGTTTACCGGGGCTTCGAT